>JAZRAB010000115.1:0-8557 GCA_045634345.1 Candidatus Flemingiibacterium sp.
CGTTCAGGCAAAGCAGTCTTGGTGGGATAACAAGGCAACCATCTATACCCAGGATGCTGACGGCGCATACTTCATCTACGAGATGACCTGCTCCGAGGAAGACTATGCAAAGCTCGTTCCCGGCACCAAGATCAGAGTAACCGGTTACAAGACCGCTTGGGAGGGCGAGATTGAGATCGCTTCCGGCGCGACATTTGAGATCATCGAGGGCGACACATATGTTGCAGAGGCTATTGACCTCACTGACAAGCTCGGCACTGATGAGCTCATTAACTACCAGAACCAGCTCGCAGCATTCAAGGGCATGACCGTTGAAGCTATCGAGTACAAGAACGGTGAGCCCGGCGATGACATCTATGTAACTCTCGGTTACAACGATGCAAGCTATGATTTCTGTGTTGAGATTTACCTCACAGGCGAGGACACCGAGGTTTACCAGACTGTCGGCACTCTCGAGGTTGGCGACATTGTTGACGTTGAGGGCTTCGTTTACTGGTATCAGACCGTTAACCCCCACATCACAGCTATCGCTGTTGCTGAATAATCATAAACATACAAAAACAGAGTATGCGACGCATACTCTGTTTTTTTGTATCACGATTGTTCAAATTGTTGTTTGTAGGGGGAGTTTAAAGCTCCCCTATAAACTCAAATTTATAACTATTTTATGAATTATCCTCATAAATCAGTGACAAAACGAAGATTTTATGATATTATAAATATATAAAACCAACCTCGGAGGATATCATGATTTATAATAAATTTCAAGACCTTAATATATCCGCGCTCGGCATGGGCACTATGCGCCTGCCAACAAAGGAAAAATACACTGATATCGATACCGATGCCCTAAAGGAACTCATCGCCTATGCGATGGAACACGGTGTAAACTATTATGATACCGCGTGGGGATATCACGGAGGCAATTCAGAGCTTGCTATAGGTGAAGCCCTCAAGGCATATCCGCGCGAAAGCTTCTACCTTGCGACAAAATTCCCCGGCTACGACCTTAATAACATTGACAATGTTGAGGAGATATTTGAAAAGCAGCTTGAAAAATGTCAGGTGGATTATTTTGACTTTTATCTGTTTCACAATCTCTGCGAGATGAATGTTAATCAGTATCTCGATCCCCAATACAGAATATTTGATTATCTCGTCAAACAAAAAAAGAATGGCAAAATCCGCCATCTCGGCTTCTCTACTCACGGCTCACTTGCAACTATAGAAAAATTTCTTAATGCGTATGGCGAGCATATGGAATTTGGTCAAATACAGCTCAACTGGCTTGATTGGGATTTTCAAAATGCAAAGGCAAAGCTTGAGTTGCTGCGTAAACGAAACATCCCCATCTTTGTCATGGAACCGGTACGCGGCGGCAAGCTTGCCGCACTTGAAGAGGAATATGAAAAGAAGCTCAAAGCACTTCGTCCGGATGAAAGCATCTCTGCGTGGGCATTCCGTTTCCTGCAAAGCATCCCGGATATAACGGTAACACTCTCCGGCATGTCAAATCTCGATCAGCTGAAGGATAATCTGAAAACATACGAGCACTCAACTCCACTCACCGAAAGCGAATTGGATACGCTTCTCTCCATAGCATCAGAGATGACCGCGAAAACCGCACTTCCCTGCACCAAATGTCAATACTGCATGCCACACTGCCCGATGGAGCTTGATATACCGAGTATAATTGAGCTTTATAATGAACATGTATATACAAGCGGCGGTTTTATCGTACCTATGAGACTGTCGGGATGGAAAGATGAGAAGAAGCCGTCCGCCTGCATTGGATGCAGAGCGTGTGAAGATGTCTGTCCGCAGGGCATCAAGATAAGCGAAATGATGAGCGACTTCACAGTACGCCTCAAATAAAGTATGATATTTTATCTTATCCCGTCAACAGTATAATTCCATTTAACGGTGTCACCTTCTTCGAGAATGTACGATGATGAGCCGTAGTTTACCGACTCACCGTTTACGGTGTAAACCCATCCCGAAAGCTCTCCGGCATCAAATTCATAAATGTTAGCTATTCCCTCAATATAAGACGTGCCATAACCCGGCACCTTAGAATACTCAAGATGTATTTTTTGCTCTCTGCAAACCCGTGCAAGCACATCAAATACGCTTTCTCCCTCAGTAAATTCAACTGTGCATGGAGAAATGATATATCCGGCCTCCGGTACAAGCTCGCGCTTGTTTTCGTCAAGAAGCTCGGAGCCGATAAGCTCTTCACATGAGATTGAAAAAGTACAAGTGTATGTCTGCGTCGAAACTGTACATGAAGCGAGAACAAGCATAAGTATAAGTAAAAAACTGCATAAGCGTTTCATTCTGCAACCTCCGATAACACTTCATATTCGAGCAAAGCAAGCACTGCTTGCTCTGTCGCAAGGCGGTTTGATTCGCCGCCGGTATTGTGCGCAAATCCGCCGTCACGGTTTTGATAGGATAGAAGCACATCAACAAGCGAGATATCCGCATTGAAGCGTGAATCATCAAGCGGAATACCCAAAGCTTCGAGTGCAAGCAGCACTTGTGAGACCGTTTCGCTTGATTCCCCGTATGGTGATGGAAATCCGCCAGACTCCCCCTGCCGCTCCGCTATAAAGCCTATACCTTTATCACATGCCGTAGCAATATCAGCACGCTCTGTATACGGTGCGAGCGCACGAAGAGCCATGGCGGTCATGTCCACCTCCGAGCCAACAAGTCCTCCAATACTGCCGTCCTCATTCTGCGCCGAAAGTACATATGAAATATAGCGTTCGCGGGCAGACGCAGTATCCTCGGAATTATCGTCAGCCGCGTCAAGCGCGATCAACGCCCATGCCGCCCCGTTTACTCCCTGCTTTGTTACCGATTCAAAATCAAGAAGCGGTTTCACTAAATCATATCCGTCAACATCTCGCGGATCCTCGCCAACTATAGTAAGCGCAAGCACTGTACGGCTGTATTCGGTATAGCGCGCAGTGTGGAGTACTCCATCCCTCTCGGAGATGTACGCGCGTACATTTTCACAGTACTCGTCAAGCAATTCATCATGCATCCCCATGAGAGCAAATATCATCGCCATCCACTCGCCTCCGACACTGCCAACGGTAAGCACTTCGGTGTTCTTTATGAGATAATCAACCGCATCATCAAGCGGGGAAATATTTCTGTGAGCGCCGAAACCTAATACAATAACACTCACAAATATTATAACAATAAACGCCGCAAGAACGGCAAGCTTCTTCCTTTTCAAGACCATCGCCTCCATGAATATTGTATCACAAATAAAGGTTAATGTCTATAGACATGCACAATTTTCTCCGTACACGCTGCGATAATATAAAAAACAATCTTGTTTTGTTGAAAATTCAACATACTTTATATCACCAAAATAGTATAATATATTCAGAAAGCAACAATTGCCTGTATGGAGGATATTATGATAAGAAAAATAATAAGAATAGACGAGGATAAGTGTAACGGATGCGGCGCTTGTACAAGCGCATGCCACGAGGGCGCAATTGAAATGGTGAACGGCAAGGCAAGGCTCACACGTGAGGATTACTGTGACGGTTTGGGCGATTGCCTTCCGGCTTGCCCGACGGGTGCAATAACATTTGAAGAACGTGAAGCACCTGCTTACAATGAAGAGGCAGTACTTCAAGCCAAAAAGGCAAAGCATACCGTAAAGTTTCCCTGCGGATGTCCCGGCACACAGTCGAAGACTCTGAAACGTGAAGCTCCCGCAGCATGCGAAGCGGCAGCACCTATAACAAGTCAGCTCATGCAGTGGCCTTGTCAGATAAAGCTCGTTCCCGTAAATGCCCCATATTTTGACGGAGCAAATCTGCTCATCGCCGCTGACTGCAGCGCATATGCATACGGAAATTTCCATGACAAATTCATCAAAAATCATATAACACTCATCGGATGCCCCAAGCTGGATGACGGAGATTACACCGAGAAACTGACTGCAATTATAAAAAGCAACAACATAAAAAGTGTAAGAGTGGTGCGAATGGAAGTACCCTGCTGCGGCGGAATTGAACACGCAGTAAAGCGTGCACTCCAAGAAAGCGGTAAATTTATACCGTGGCAGGTGGTGACTATATCGACAGACGGAAAAATACTTGATTAAAATTAAATTTTATGTTGAATAATTCATAATGTTATGATAAAATATTATTGAAAGTATTTACCTGGAGGATTTCACCATGATTATTACAAATGACATCAAATATATCGGTGTCAACGACCACAAGGTAGATCTGTTCGAGGGACAGTATGAGGTCCCGAACGGAATCTCCTATAACTCCTATGCGATCATCGACGATAAGATTGCTGTTATGGATACCGTTGACGCAAGCTTCACACACGAATGGCTTGATAATATTCAAAATACGCTCGGCGGCAGAAGCCCCGATTATCTTGTGGTTCAGCATATGGAGCCTGACCATTCGGCAAATATAATGAATTTCATAAAAACTTATCCGGACGCGAGGATAGTTTCATCCGCTAAAGCGTTTGCGATGATGAAAAATTTCTTCGGAACGGATTTCGCGGAACGTCAGATGGTTGTCGGCGAGGGTGACACGCTGAACCTTGGCAAGCACACGCTCACTTTTGTTACGGCTCCGATGGTACACTGGCCGGAAGTCATTGTAACCTACGACAGCACAGATAAGGTCCTCTTCAGCGCTGACGGATTCGGTAAATTCGGTGCACTCGATGTAAACGAGCCTTGGGCAGACGAGGCACGCCGCTACTTTATCGGCATCGTAGGCAAATATGGTGCGCAGGTGCAGGCGCTCCTGAAAAAGGCAGCGGGACTTGATATTACAACAATCTGTCCTCTCCACGGTCCGATACTCACCGAAAACCTCTCCTATTACCTAAATCTTTACAACACGTGGTCGAGCTATCAGCCCGAGACAGACGGCATCGTTATCGCTTACACATCAGTTTACGGAAACACCAAAAAAGCAATTACTCAGCTTGCTGAAAAGCTTGGCGCGAATGGATGCCCTAAGGTAATCGTACACGACCTCGCAAGATGTGATATGGCAGAGGCAGTCGCCGATGCGTTCAAATATAGCAAGCTTGTCCTTGCAACAACCACATACAATGCGGACATTTTCCCGTTTATGCGCGAATTTATCGATCATCTGACCGAGCGAAACTTCCAAAACCGCACAGTCGCGTTGATTGAAAACGGAAGCTGGGCTCCCCTTGCGGCAAAGGTAATGCGCGAAATGCTCGCAAAATGCAAAAACCTGACTTATACCGATGCGACAGTAAAGATACTGTCTGCGCTAAGCAGTGACAGTCAAGCTCAGCTTGATGCACTCGCTGATGAGCTCTGTCGTGAATATCTCGCAATGCAAGACGACACCGCAAATAAAAACGACCTCACCGCGCTTTTCAATATCGGATACGGTCTGTATGTTATCACGTCGAATGACGGTAAAAAAGATAACGGCCTCATCGTGAACACGGTCACACAAGTTACAAACACCCCCAACAGAATTGCAGTTACCATTAACAAAGAGAACTATTCTCATCACGTAATAAAGCAAACCGGCAAAATGAATATCAACTGTCTGACGGTTGACGCTCCGTTTACAGTGTTTGAAAAGTTCGGCTTCACGAGTGGACGCAATGTTGATAAATTCGCTGAATGTGAGCCGCTTCGCAGTGATAACGGACTTGTATTTCTCCCGAGATACATTAATTCGTTTATGTCGCTTAAAGTAGAACAGTATATTGACCTTGACACTCATGGAATGTTTATCTGCTCGGTAACTGAGGCAAGAGTAATCTCCGAGCGCGAAACGATGACATACACATACTATCTTGACAATGTAAAACCCAAGCCCGAAACAGAGGGCAAAAAAGGCTACGTATGCAAGATATGCGGATACGTCTATGAGGGAGACACACTTCCGGATGATTTTATCTGCCCGCTCTGCAAGCACGGAGCCGCTGATTTTGAAGAAATAAAATAAAAAAATAATATAACGAGGTGACTATAATGTTAAACAGTAAAGTACACGCGCTCATCAATGATCAGATCAACAAGGAATTTTATTCTGCGTACCTCTATCTTGATTTTTCCAACTATTTCAAGTCGAAAGGACTTGACGGCTTTGCCAATTGGTATATGATTCAGGCTCAGGAGGAGCGCGATCATGCGATGCTCTTTTACTCCTATCTGCAGAATGAAAGCATGCCCGTAACGCTTGAAGCTATCGCAAAGCCTGATAAAGTATTTACCGACCATATGTCAGTGCTTGAGGCAGGACTCGAGCATGAGCGCTATGTAACATCGCTCATCAACGACATCTACGGCGCAGCTTACGATGTAAGAGATTTCCGTACCATGCAGTTCCTTGACTGGTTTGTTAAGGAGCAGGGAGAAGAAGAGACCAACGCCAACGATATGATATCCAAGATGGAGCTTTTCGGGTCTGATCCCATGAGCCTCTATATGCTCAATCAGGAGCTTGCGGCAAGAGTTTACACAGCACCATCATTGGTACTGTAATTATATAATAATATTTTGGAGGTAATTTAAAATGAAAAAGTATGTATGTGATGTATGCGGATGGCTTTATGACGAAGAGCTTGGCGATCCCGATAACGGAATCGCTCCCGGCACAAAGTTCGAGGATCTTCCCGAGGATTTTGAGTGCCCTCTCTGCGGAGTCGGCAAAGAAAGCTTCAGCGAGCAGGAATAATATTCGCGCTTATGATCTGTGAGTATCGGCTGCGGTGCAGCCGATACTCGTTTCACTATAGAAAGGAGATACACCTTTGGAGCTTGTGTTATTGACCGCACTCGGCGTCGGCGGTGCTACCGTCATAGGATCGCTGATAGGCTTCGTTTTCAAAAAAATCTCGCATAAGTTTTCGGATATCGTGCTTTCATTTGCGGCAGGCGTTATGCTCTCCGCCGCTGTGCTCGGTCTGATAATTCCGTCCGTCGAATACGGCGGCAAATTCGGACTTATCATTACAATTGCCGGAATCTTTGCCGGGGCGGTTTGTCTGAACCTTGTTGATAAGATCGTACCTCACCTTCACAAGCTGATAGGAACGGAAGATGAGACACACCACAACGCCAATTTAAGCAAGGTCCTGCTTTTTGTAACTGCTATTGCTATACATAACCTCCCCGAGGGTATAGCCGCAGGTGTCGGCTTCGGTGCCGGAGACACGTCTCAGGCACTTATGATAGCAGGCGGTATCGCACTGCAGAATATCCCAGAGGGTATGGTAATTATCGGTCCGATGCTCGCTGCAGGTGTTACGCCAAAAAAAACATTCATTGCCGCCATGATAACGGGACTTGTGGAAGTAGTCGGCACATTAATCGGTTACTTCGCTGTCAGCATCGCATCTGCTATACTTCCCTTTGCACTTGCTTTTGCCGGCGGTACGATGCTCTACGTCATCAGCGATGAAATGATCCCCGAGACTCACGCACACGGGCATCAGCGAGGAGCTACATATGCTCTGCTCGTTGGTTTTTCGGTAATGCTCATAACAGATGTCCTGCTCGGATAAAATATTAAACGGCAAGAATATTGTTCTTGCCGTTTAATATTTATTCATCTGTGTCTTTTATATATTCAAAGCGGTGCACTTTTCTCCCATCCACTTCAACGATCTCATTCCACATTGAAAGAGGACGTACCCAGTATTTTCCCTCTCCGTAAAGTGCACGGTAAACTACGACATCTTCAAGTGTCTCACTATGCTTTGCTGCTGCTATTACTTGATATAAATTCCCTTTGTAATGGCGGTATACGCCCGGTTTCGGTTTATTCATAAAGCCCTTCCTTTTATATCTCATGGCGTTGATTTTTCAAAATAATTCTATCAGTTTGAATTTTTATATAATATTATAAACAGCAAATCTTTCAATATAATTTGTGGTATCGAAAACATTTTATCATTATATCAATCGCTTCTTTAATCGCTCCGTATTAACCAAACCGCCATGCTTTTGCATGGCGGTTTGATTCTTGTATTATGCTATTTCAAGCTGTCACTTGATTAGTTAGCAAGATAGTTGTACGTTGACTGACAGAACTTTGCGATAGCCTTGACAATGTCTCCGAGCTGTGCTTCATAACGATTTGCCACACTCTCTACACTGTCTATTCCGCATGCAAGCACTTTGCCTTCTGCGTTATATACCGTACATGTTACAAGCTGTCTGAAGTCTGCGACTGCCATGCCTACTACGGATATCTGGCAGTATACTCCATAATCCAGGTAGTCTACGAAGTCTTCGCCTTCGATTCGGATTTCTCTCTCAATGCCGTCGAAGTCGGTATATGTTGCTATTGCATACAGTCCGTTAAAGTTCGTTCCTACGTTGTCGCACAAGAACATCATGTCAAGTCTGATCTCTGCTTCAAGTGACAATGTTGATCCTGCAAAGCCGTTTACATTCTCCGCATGGTTCTCTGTCACTACATCCTCTACTGTTCCATATGCATGATGTCTTTCTTCTAACTTCTGGTTCGCAAGGTTTTCTGTATCGTAGCCAAAC
>JAZRAB010000116.1:0-10634 GCA_045634345.1 Candidatus Flemingiibacterium sp.
AGCCGCCGCGAGAATACCGACAGGCGGTGCAAAGCGCCGCGTGGGAGCATCAATGCTCGGAGCGGTGAACTATCCCTCCCGAGCGGCAGAGTCGCTGCGCTCTCCGCTTATACAATAATCTCTGTAGATATAATTTTACACCTATTATGCACCAAAAGCAAGAAACATAGTGTGAATTTTTAAAAAATTCCGTATTTTTACGGGTCGATGACAACTAAAAGCTCGCTATCCACGACTGCTGTGCCGTCAAAAGCTGAAAGGCATCCCGAAAGCTGTGTGCCGACTTCTTCCGAAGAGATGAGGATGAACTCTGTTTTATCGCTTAAAACAAGATTTGGTGCTTCTTTGATGCTTGGGCCGTGCGAGCCGAAGATAAGATATTTTGCATCGTCTGCGATGTTCCAGAGATACTCGCTTTCCCATGCGCACGCACCGATATATGAAATGTCGGTGCCTTGGCAACTTATTTGTAATACTCTGAGTGGCTCTTCCGCGCGCTCTGTCATTAGCATAGTAGGTAAGGTAAGCTTGAGATCGTTGAAGATTATTTCTGCGTCTTCGATTGACGAGTACAGTATCGCTTCGGCACCGTATTCCGCGGCTATATCGCACAGCTCGTCCGCTATGTATTTGTCGTATTCGCCTGAGGGGAGCGGGATTATAATGCGGTGGACGATGCGGTTCTTTAGAAGCGCGCGGACCGAGCTTGTATGGCGGCGATGCAGATGAGTCAGCAAAAGCGTGTCAATCTCGGTAACGAAGCTCTCTGAAAGATGCTGGCGCGCATCGTACATAAGACCGCGAGAACCGTCGGTTACGTCAATTATAATGGCTTGCCGCTCGGATACCGCCGCGACAATATCGCCCGACGAATCGCTCATATAATCAATCGTTGCTCGTTCATAATAAGCGGCGTTGTATGCCGTCACTCCAAAAAGAAAAACAGCGCTTGCCGCACCGAATGGGATCAACGCCCAAAGCCAGCTTGAAAAGTTCTTTGCCATCATCCATACGATGACGCAGACTGTAAGTATTATTATCGGAAAGGCGAATGGGTAATGCAGAGATATCAGGGAAGGAAATGAGGCGAGATATTCGGCGGTATCGGAACACAGCCTTGCGAGCGCGGTTACTATAAAGCCAAGTCTCCTGGAGATAAAATGAAAGCCGGTAAGCGAGAAGATGAGATGTACAGGCAAAACAAGCAGCAGAGCCTCGCAGATTATTGATATGATAATCGTAGCAGGTATCGAGAGAAGGGAGAGCTCGCCGAAGTAAAGCCACTGAAGCGGAAGAATGAACATGGTTGCACCGAGTGAAACGAAAATTCCGCGAATCAGCTTCGAGGGATATCGAAGCAAGATATGCCGCCACGATTTCTCTTGCACATCATCAAACAGTTTTGCTGACGATTCCGACATTAAAAGCACGCCGAGTGTTGCGAAGAACGAGAGCTGCAAGCTTACATCGAATACGGCGGCAGGACAGGTGAAAACAATAAGACCGCAGGCAGCAAAAAGCGCCGTCACGCGGTCGGAGCCGGAGCTTATGACGGATGCGGCGAAGGTCAGCATCAGCATGATTGCCGCACGGACGGCAGACATCAGAAAACCGGTAAGCGACACGTAAAAGAGCAGAAAAATAAACACGGCTGCAGTTTGCGGCTTTTTACCAAAACCGAGCCGTTCAAGAAGCCTTGTAAGTCCACCGCTGAGAATGGCAATATGAAGACCGCTCAGTGCCAAAATGTGCGTGATGCCGATGTATGTGAAAGCGCGGTGTACCCTGCCGAGCCCACCGCGTTCTCCGAGAAGAAGCGCATCGGAGAGTGCAACTGCATTTCTGTCAAGATAGAGTGACATTCTTGCGCTGAAATCATCACGCAGCCTTGTAAACCAAATGTCTGGTAAATCTTTACTTCCGACAACTTCGACTGCTCCGGCAGTCTGACAGGTGAAAACATATCCGTCCGCGAGTAGTGCGGTACGAGGTGTATCATAGCTCTCGTGAAATTCATCGAGCTCACAGAAATCGACCTCGGCTTCGATTATATCGCCGAGTGCGAGCGCCAACGCGGTCTCGGTGTACAGAAGCCCTTTTGCCCGTGACGGTTCGCCGCCGCAGGATTCGAGCCTGACGACGTAGACGGTGTTGTAAGCGGTACAGCTTTCAACCTCGGTTACGACTGCACGGATGTGTCCTGTGTCAAGCGAACTGTATTTAGCTGCGTAAACATCATAGTAGACGTATGAAATAAGCAGAGTACACATTATCATTGCCGATGCGATAACGAAAAACAGTACTTGCGGAATATTGCAGAACAGCTTTTTGCGCTGATGGTCGGTAAGCAATATCACAAACAGTGAAATGATACCGCATACAGCTATAAGAATTACCTTTGCGTTCCCGGGAATAAGTGCAGAGAGCACGCTTGTGATCAAGCACAGACTTATGATAAGTGCAAGCGGTCTGCGGCGGTAGAAATTCATAGCGGACCCCCTGAATTTGAATCTATTATTATAATGCTTTTGGGGCACTTATAACAGAATATATTATACCGATAAATTGGGTAAAGTCAAGATTTTAAGGGGAAATCTGCGAAACAATACAATAACAGGGGCGAAAATTATCGGAATATTCATATATTTTAATGAAAATCATATTGATTTTTTAGAAGTAATGTGTTATATTAGATATGTATAGTAATATTACTGTCGGGTTAATTGTAAATTTCGGCAGACAAATATACGAAAAATTTTTGGAGGTATTTACATCATGGCAAAAAACAGATACATAGGCGATTATCCCGTAATCGGTATCCGTCCCATTGTTGACGGACGCCGCGGCCCTCAGATGATGCGTGAATCTCTCGAGCCCTTGGTTTGGGCTATGGCTGAATCTGCTAAAAAGCTCTTCGAGGAGAATCTTTACTATTCCAACGGTGAGCCTGTTAAAGTAGTTATGGCAGACACCTGCATCGGACGCGTTCCCGAGGCAGCCGCATGTGCCGATAAATTCAAGAAGGAGGGCGTTTCCATCACTCTTTCCGTAACTCCATGTTGGTGCTACGGCTCCGAGACTATGGATATGGATCCTCACACAATCAAGGGTGTTTGGGGCTTCAACGGCACCGAGCGTCCCGGCGCGGTTTACCTTGCGGCAGTTCTCGCGGGACATGCGCAGAAGGGACTCCCTGCTTTCGGTATCTACGGTCACGAGGTTCAGGACCGCGACCAGGTTACACAGATGCCTGAGGATGTAAAAGAAAAGCTTCTTCGCTTTGGACGTGCTGCTGTTGCAGTTGCTACCATGCGCGGCAAGAGCTATCTGCTGATCGGTTCGCAGTGTATGGGTATTGCAGGCTCCATCATGGATCAGGATATGATGGAAAGCTACTTCGGCATGCGTGTTGAGTCTGTTGACGAGGTTGAGATCCTTCGCCGAATGGAAGAGGGCATCTACAACGAGGAAGAGTATCAGAAGGCTCTTGCTTGGACCAAGGAACACTGCAAGGAGGGACGCGATGATAACCCCGAGGAGGTTGAATTTCTCGGTAAAAAGGTTCGCATTAAGTTCACACCCGAAGAAAAAGAGAAGCAGTGGGAATTTACTGTTAAGATGTACTGTATCATCAAAGACCTTATGGCAGGCAACGCTAACTTGCCAGATGCATTCGAGGAAGAAAAAGTTGGTCACAATGCCATCGCCGGAGGTTTCCAGGGACAGCGTCAGTGGACCGACCATTGGCCGAACTGCGACTATCCCGAGGCTCTTCTCAGCTCCTCGTTTGACTATGAAGGCGCCCGCGAGCCCTATACTCTCGCAACTGAGAACGACATTCTCAACGGTATGAGCATGCTTATGATGCGCCTGCTTACTCACCGTGCTCAGATCTTCGCTGACGTTCGTACATATTGGTCCGGCGAGGCTACCGAGCGCGTTACCGGATACAAGCTTGAAGGCAAAGCTGCTGAATCGAACGGTATTATTCATCTTCTTAATTCCGGTGCCGCATGTCTTGATGCAAGCGGCGTATGCACCGATGAAAACGGCAACGCAACTATGAAAAAGTGGTGGGAAGTTACCGATGAAGATATCAAGAAGATGACTGAAGCAACTGTATGGTGCGAAGCAGGTCAGGACAACTTCCGCGGCGGCGGATTCTCCAGCCACTACACCACCAAGGCAGAAATGCCCTGCACAATGATTCGTATGAATCTTGTCAAAGGACTTGGACCGGTTCTTCAGATTGCCGAGGGATGGACGGTAAATCTCCCCGACGAGGTTTCCGATACATTGATGGAGCGCACGAACCCGACATGGCCCTGCACATGGTTCGCACCTCGCTGCGACGGCAAGGAAGGCTCCGCATTCAAGAGCGCTTACGAGGTAATGATGAATTGGGGCGCTAACCTCGGCGCTATCTCCTACGGTCACATCGGCGCAGACCTTATCACAATGTGCTCGATGCTCCGCATCCCCGTTTGCATGCACAACGTGCCCGAGGAGCAGATCTACCGTCCTGCGGCTTGGAATGCATTCGGTATGGACAAGGAAGGTCAGGATTACAGAGCTTGCGCGGCATACGGTCCGCTTTACAAGTAATATTATACCTATCAAAAGGACGCTTTGCAAAAGGCGTCCTTTTTTGTGTGGGGATTGTTAGTTGAGGAGAATACGGTCGCTTTCTTGCCGCACATCGAAGATGTGCTGAAAGCATCCGGCAAAGAACTTTAAACAACGCATACGCTCATAGAGTGCTTGGCTAAAGCTTCGAGAGATACGCTCTCGCAAGGCGCGGCTCGCCTCGCTCCGGCTCCTCCGCCTGTGCTCGGTTCTCGCTGCGGCTCGGTCACGGCACGGCTCTGACTGCCACTGGCAGTCATTCACTCCCGTGCCGCCGCTTCGCTACCCAACGACCGAAGATATTACCGCTCATTTAACCATGTTAATGCTGTTTTGTTGTATAGAGCAACTCGCCCCGCGCGACAGCGCGACAAACACAAATTTACAATTCATGCATATTTTCCGCGCCGCGATAATATAGATATGTCAGTAACTATCTCAAGGGAGGAATAATTATGCAAGACACATCGATCTATAAGGATATAGCCGAGAGATGCGCGAATACCTTTTACCTCGGTGTTATCGGTCCCGTGCGCACGGGAAAATCTACGTTTATTAAAAAATTCATGGAGTCGCTTGTTATACCGAATATACGCGATGAGCATGAGAGGGAGCGTGCGCGCGACGAGATGCCGCAGAGCGCCGCCGGCAAGACGGTCATGACCACCGAACCGAAGTTTATCCCGGATGAGGCGGTCGAGATCACGCTGTCAGACAATGCCGTGATGAAGGTGAAAATGGTGGACTGCGTGGGATATATCGTACCCGAGGCAATCGGTCATATCGAGGACGGACACGCACGCATGGTACATACGCCGTGGCAGGCTGAGCCGATGCCGTTTATTGCTGCCGCCGAGCTTGGTACTCGCAAGGTCATAAACGAGCACTCCACCGTCGGTATGCTCGTGACAACAGACGGTACTATCGGCGAAATCGCGCGCGAGAACTATGTCGAAGCCGAGGAGCGTGTGGTGCGCGAGATGAAGCAGACGGGCAAGCCGTTTGCAATTATACTCAATTCCGCAGTCCCGGAAAGCGAGGACGCACTTCGTCTTGCATATGAGCTTGAGGAAAAGTATGCGGCACCTGTCGCGCTCGTAAACTGTCTGCGGCTTGACAGTGACGATATTCGTCACATTCTTGAGCTTGTGCTGATGGAGTTCCCCGTATGCGAGGTCAAGGTGAAGTTGCCCGAATGGACGGCGGCGCTTGAGCCGACGCATCATCTTCGTGCGGCCATAAACGATTTTGTAATGGAACGCGCCGCGCGGATCGAGCGCATCGGCGAGATATCCCGTGCTTTTGACGATACCGCCGATAGCGACTGTATTAACGGCATAAAGGTTGATAAAATCGACCTTGGCAAGGGGACGGCGGAGCTGTCCGTCGAGCTGTGCGACGGGCTTTATTACAAGACGATAAGCGAGCTGTGCGGCTTCGAGATAACAAGCGAGGAGCAGATGATAACACTCCTTCGTGATCTCGCGCGAATGAAAGAAAAATATGACCGCGTGGCGCAGGCGCTTGAGGACGTCAACGAAAAAGGCTACGGTATAGTCATGCCGGAGATTGAGGATCTTCACCTTGAAGAGCCGGAGATCGTGAAGCAGTCGGGCGGTTACGGTGTACGTCTGCGTGCATCCGCGCCGAGTATTCACATGATAAAGGCGGGTATTGAGACAGAAATAAGCCCCGTTGTGGGTACGGAACAGCAGTCGGAGGAGCTTGTCAAGTATATGCTGAAGGAGTTCGAGGAGGATCCGAAGAAGATCTGGGAATCGAACATGTTCGGAAAGACGCTGCATCAGCTTGTCAACGAGGGACTTCACAGCAAGCTCGGACATATGCCCGAGGAGGCGCGCGCCAAGCTGTCGGAGACGCTCGGGCGTATCATCAACGAGGGCAGCGGAGGGCTTATCTGCATTATTTTATAATACACATGTTGAAAGGGGTTGTCGTTTGTGAGCGGCGCCCCTTTTATCTATAGGAGAATTACGGTCACTTTCTTGTCCGCACATCGAAGATGTGCTGAAAGAAGCTGCAAAGAACTTTAAGCAACGCATACGCTCACAGAGTGTTTGGCTAAAGTTTCGATGAAACGCCCTCGGCAGGCGGTGCAAAGCACCGCCGGAAAGCCCACGATGCTCGGAGTGCAAATCTACATCAATGCATACACATGAAGCTGTCCGTAAACGAAAAATCACCCCTGTTGAGCGTTTTCTTACATTAAAAACATATTTATGTGAAAAAACACTTGATTTATTAACAAAAAAGCGATATAATAAGATATAAGGCTCTTTTTTGGAGCGGAGAAATTTACAACCTTTTACAACGGAGGAAAACAAATGAAAAAAATCAAAAAAGCGGTGATTCCTGCGGCGGGACTCGGAACACGTATGCTTCCCATATCAAAGTCCGTGCCCAAGGAAATGCTTCCGATAGTTGACCGTCCTGCAATTTCGCTTCTTGTTGAAGAAGCCGCCGCTGCAGGGGCTGAGGATATAATCATAATAACCGGACGCGGCAAGGAATGTATCGAAAACTATTTTGACTTCAATATCGAATACGAAAAGAAGCTGACCGAATCGGGTAAGCTCGATCAGATAGAGGACATGCGCCGTATCTGTTCGCTTGCTAATGTTTACTTCCTGCGTCAGAAGGAGACCAAGGGCCTCGGACATGCTGTGCTTACAGCGAAAAACTTCATCGGAAACGAACCGTTTTACATACTTTACGGTGATGATATTATCATTTCCGAAACTCCCGTTTGTAAGCAGCTTGCAGATGCCTATGAAAAATACGGCAAGCCTTGCTGCGGCGTAAAGCCCGTACCGTGGGAATCCGTTTACAAATACTCTTCCCTCAAAGTAGATTCGAACGGCGACAACACCTACAATGTAACCGATATGATAGAAAAGCCGAAGCCGGATCAGGCATTCTCAAACCTTTCTATCCTCGGACGAGTTCTGCTTACCCCCGAGATTTTTGATATTCTCGAGCAAACTCCTCCCGGAGCAGGCGGCGAGATTCAGCTTACCGACGCAATGCGCAAGCTTGCAATTAGTGGCGGCATGACCGCAGTTGATTTCGAGGGTGAGCGCTTCGACCTCGGCGCAAAGCTCGGCTTCCTTATGGCAAACGTCAAGGAAGGAATCAAGCACCCCGAGGTTGGCGAGGATTTCAAGAAGTTCCTTGTTGATTTTGTTAAAACGATATAATAAAGGAGAATTACTGTGGAGCGTGTTTCAAAGCATAACTACTACCTCGACATCGCGCAGACCGTGTCGGAGCGCAGTACCTGCCTTCGCAAGAAATACGGCGCGATTATAGTAAAAAACGATATCATCGTGTCAACCGGATATAACGGTGCTCCGCGAGGACGCAAAAACTGTACCGATCTCGGTATGTGCATGCGCGACAAGCTGAATATTCCGCGCGGCGAGCGTTACGAAATGTGCCGCTCGGTGCATGCGGAAGCCAATGCCATAATCGCCGCATCACGCGATCAGATGCTGGGTGCGACACTCTATATGGCGTGTGTTGACGGAAAGACCGGTGAGCTTGTGTGTGACACCTGCTCGTGCATGATGTGCAAGCGCCTTGTTATCAACGCCGGGATTGAAAAGGTCATCATCCGTACCGGAAAAGAGGACTTCAAGATAGTCGAAGTCAGCAGCTGGATTGAGGACGACGACAGCCTTTCCGGAAAGTTCGGATACTGATGCGATTGACTGTTCGTGACGCGAAGCGCGAGGATATTCCCGCGCTTTGCGCGCTTGAAAACGAGTGTTTTTCGCTTCCGTGGAGTGAGGCGAGCTTTGCAGAGTTTTTCGATAACGACTGTGCGCATGCCCTTGTCGCCGAAGCGGATGGCGCGGTCTGCGGATATGTTGGAATGTACCTCATTCTCGGTGAGGGAGAGATAACCAATCTCGCCGTATCGGGGAAGCACCGTCGATGCGGTGCGGCAACGGCACTGCTTGAGCACCTTTTCATGACGGAAGGACTTTGCCGCGTGCTTCTTGATGTCCGTGTGTCGAACACGGCGGCGCGTGCGCTTTATGAAAAATGCGGCTTCAAGGTGGATGGCACGAGGCGCGGATTTTACTCAAAACCGCGCGAGGATGCGCTGCTCATGAGCCGTGAAATTTAAAGTCTGAAAAATAAATTTTTCAGACTACCTTTTGTGACTCTACTTCAATACTCTGATTGAAGTTTTGCTTCGCAAACCGTGTCCCAATAAGGAGAATTAAGGAAGCGTTTTGCATGCGATGCGGACATCGCGGCAAAAGCTACGGTTATAACAATGTTAATACTTGCAATAGAAAGCTCGTGCGATGAAACGTCGGCAGCCGTCTGCTTTTTTGACGGCGAGCAGCGCGAGATCCGCTCTAACATAATAGCATCGCAGATAGAAACGCATAAGCTGTACGGCGGTGTCGTACCCGAAATCGCAAGCCGTGCGCACTGCGATGCAATATCGGGCATCACATACGAGGCGCTTGCGACGGCAGGCGTCACGCTTGACGATATCGACGCAATCGCAGTCACGGCAAATCCTGGACTCATCGGTGCGCTTCTCGTCGGTGTGAATTTCGCCAAAGCACTCGCGTTTGCTAACAATAAGCCGCTTATTCCGGTGAACCACATCAAAGGTCATGTCGCGGCGAACTATTTCGTTCATGCGGACTTGAAGCCGCCGTTTCTGGCGCTTGTTGCGTCGGGCGGACACACATCGCTTATAAAGGTCACGGGGTATACTGCTTACGAGACCGTTGGGCGCACACGTGACGATGCTATCGGCGAAGCGTTTGATAAGGTCGGGCGTGTGATGGGACTGCCGTATCCCGGCGGTGCCGAGATGGACAGGCTTGCTTCGGTCGGCGACGGCACGGCGGTGAAATTCCCGTCTGCGGCGGTCGTTGGCGATAACCTTGATTTTTCGTTCAGCGGACTAAAAACGGCGGTTATCAATCACCTGCACAATTTGGAGCAAAAGGGCGAGGCGTACAGTCGAGAGGACATCGCCGCATCGTTTACGGGGGCGGTTACCGCTTCTGTTGTGAAGAAGCTTCAGATGGCGTGCGAGGCGACGGAGCTTTCCGATATCGTGCTTGCAGGCGGTGTCGCTGCGAACTCGCATCTGCGAGGCGCACTCGAAGACTTCTGCAAGAAGCAGGGATTCAGGCTTTATCTTCCGCCGCGCTCACTGTGCGGTGACAATGCCGCAATGATTGCGGCACAGGGGTATTACGAATACCTTGACGGAGTACGCGCCGATACATCCCTTAACGCGAAAGCAACCGGAAAATAGTTGTTGAAAACCTCGCGGAGTTTTCAACAAGCTGTGGAAAACCATGAGGAAAACGCACGTTCTGTGCCGTAAAAACGGCAGATTTCGCCGAAATTCGGCAAAAACCGCGGTGAAATTATAACAATAGCCTGTGGAAAACCAAGGGGCAGCCCCAATAAACCCAAGTTGATAATGTGTAAAAGCACTTCATCATAAAAAATCTATAACAAACGGAGATAAAGAAAATGAGCAATTACGAAGCAAACATCAAAGCAGCGCTTGAAAAATTTGAGGGCGTTCTGCGTTCTCAGCTTGATCGCGTTGAAAAGATAAACGCGGCAAAGGATTTCGTTGACTACGAAACTCTGCCTGTACTTACTATCGGTATCTGCGGCGGTGACGGTATCGGTCCGATCATCACCAAGGCGGCACAGGACGTGCTTGAATTTCTCCTTGCTGACGAGGTAAAGGCGGGCAAGGTTGTATTTAAGGTAATCGACGGACTAACCATAGAAAACCGCGCGGCATGCGGCAAGGCAATTCCTGATGATGTTATGGAAGAGCTTTACCAGAGCGACGTTATCTTAAAGGGACCGACCACTACTCACCGTGCAGGCGATCCCTGGCCGAATATCGAGTCCGCGAATGTCGCTATGCGTAAGAATCTCGACCTCTTTGCGAATGTGCGTCCCGTTAAGGTTCCCGATAAGGGCAT
>JAZRAB010000117.1:0-11849 GCA_045634345.1 Candidatus Flemingiibacterium sp.
GTATAGAAATGGTCCTCGCTGATGTCGAGTCCCATTCGTCCGAGCTTCTGCGCTAGCTCGCGCGGTGCACGTTCGCTGGAATTAGTAAGAAAAAGGAAATCCTTTTTATTGTCACCGAGCCATTTTACAAACTCATTAACCCCCGGCAGCAAGCGGTTTCCATGGTATATAACACCGTCCATATCGCATATGAAGGCGGATTTTTGATGTATTTCATGAAGCTGTGTTTTCATTTTAAAAGTCCTTTCGAAAAAGTTTTATTATTATTATCACAGTACTATTAAATTTTATTATACCACATTTTTTTATACCTGTCTACGCTTTTATGTAAAAATTTCAAAAATTCACACTGCATGAGGCTGCTCCAAGGCATATAAATACTTGACAAAAGGTCGAATATACGTTATAATATAATGGTATAATTATGTTTATAAGGTAGGAATCACATTGTACAGAAAAATGCTCTGCCTGATTCTTGCGCTCACTATGATGTTCGTACTCGTATCAAGCAATATCGGATTTTCGGCAGCCGTCACCTCCTCGGAGCTTACGGCTCTTGAAGACAAGCTCGCCGCCGCCACTGCTTCACGCGAATCCGCAGAAGCCGCAGTGGCAGATGCCGAGAACGGATATGCAAGTGCGCTCGCAAAAAAACAGGCTATAGATAATAAAATATATGCGCTTGATATTGAGATTGAAGCAATGGTTGAGCTGATTAACGGGTACAACAAGCAGCTTGAGCAAAAGAATATCGAGATTCAAGCTGAGAATGAGAAGCTTGATAATGCTTACGATGTCGTGCGAGAGCGTATCCGTGCCAAGCGTGAGGACGGCAACATCGACTTTCTTTCAATACTGCTTGAAGCCGACGGACTAACCGAGCTTTTCACCCAAATCGACCGCTTCACCTGTATGCTCGATTACGATGCAAAGCTGCTTGAATCCTACAATCACAGCATCATGCAGCTTCAAATACTAAAGAACGAGCTTACATACTCAAAAACCTCACTTGACGAGCAGATGAAGACTTTAGAGCAGCGCAGAAGTGAGCTTGACGCCGACCTCGCCAAAGCAAAGCAGTTGATCACTGCAAGCGAAAGCACACTCGCATCCGCCGAGGATATCCTCGCAAAAGTCGCCGCCGCTGAAGAAAAATACAACAAACAGCGTGAAGAGCTTCTTAAAAATCTCGAAAAGACATCCAATGAAAGCTATGTCGGCGGTGAATTTCTTTGGCCGCTGCCAAGTGCATACACAAGAGTTTCGAGCGGATACGGAAACCGCATCCATCCTGTAACCGGCAGACCGCAGTTTCATCAAGGTATTGACATTCCTGCCCCATACGGCACCGAGATATATGCGGTAAACGACGGTACTGTTGTTGAATGCTCATACAATTACGCCGACGGTAATTATATAACGGTAAGCCACGGCGGCGGTATCGCATCGTTTTACTCGCATCTTTCGCGGTATCGCGTGAAAGTCGGAGATAAGGTCACGCGCGGACAGGTCATTGCCAATGTAGGCACCTCAGGATACACGACCGGCGCGCATCTTAATCTTAACATTTACGAAAATAATACCGCAGTCAATCCTCTTAATTACTTCAAATGATAACTAACCGAAAGGATATCATATATGCCAACCGAGAGACAGAAAAAAATACGAAACTTCTCAATAATCGCACATATTGACCACGGCAAATCAACTCTTGCCGATCGTATACTTGAATATACACGCACAGTTGCAACACGCGATATGGAAGCACAGCTTCTTGATAATATGGATCTCGAGCGTGAGCGCGGCATTACAATAAAAGCACGTGCGGTCAAGCTTGATTATCACGCCCCCGACGGAGAGCAGTACACGCTTAATCTCATCGACACCCCCGGTCACGTCGACTTCGGCTACGAGGTTTCGCGCTCACTCAACGCCTGCGAGGGCGCACTGCTTATAGTAGACTCGACACAGGGAGTCGAGGCGCAGACGCTCGCCAACGCATATCTTGCGATCGACAATAATCTCGAGATAGTTCCCGTTATCAATAAAATTGATCTCCCATCTGCGGATGTTGAAAAGGTACGCAGCGAAATAGAGGATATAATAGGTATCCCGGCTGACGGATGCCCTGCAGTTTCCGCAAAGGTAGGACTTAACATCGATCAGGTGCTTGATAAGATAATATCGGATATCCCCTGCCCCGACGGTGATGAAAACGCGCCTTTGCGCTGCCTCATTTTTGACTCGTATTACGACAGTTATCTCGGCGTTGTCGTTAATATTCGAGTTGTTGAGGGTACACTCCGCGCAGGCGACCGAATCAAGCTTATGAGTACAGGCGCAGAATTTGACATTGTTGACGTCGGTTATCTTGATGCGTTTGGTCTGAAATCCGGCGAATTTCTTTCCGCCGGCGATGTCGGATACCTCACAGCAAGCATAAAATCGGTCGGCGATACTCGCGTCGGAGATACGGTCACTCTCGCAAACAATCCTGCAAGCGAGCCGCTCCCCGGATTTAAGGAGGTTCGCCCGATGGTATTTGCCGGTATCTATCCGGCAGACGGCGCTCGCTACGGCGACCTCAAGGACGCGCTTGAAAAGCTGCAGTTAAATGATGCGGCACTCACGTTTGAAGCAGAAACCTCTGCGGCACTCGGCTTCGGCTTCCGCTGCGGATTTTTGGGACTTCTCCACATGGAGATAATCGAGGAGCGTCTTGGGCGTGAATTTAATCTTGATCTCATCACCACTGCACCGAGCGTTATATACAATATCGACCTTAAAGGCGGCGAGCAGGTACGCATCGACAACCCCTCCAACTACCCTAATCCCGACGAAATTGAAACCGCATATGAGCCAATGGTCAAGGCTTCTATAATCACGCCTCCCGAATATGTCGGCGGACTTATGGAGCTTTGTCAGGACCGCCGCGGCGAATTTATTAATATGACCTACATTGACACTGACCGTGCGGAGCTTCATTATAATCTGCCGCTCAACGAAATAATCTACGATTTCTTCGATGCGCTCAAATCCCGTTCAAAGGGATACGCATCGCTTGATTACGAGCTTGCGCAGTATGTTCCCTCAAAGCTCGTCAAGCTTGACATTCTCTTAAACGGAGATATTGTCGATGCGCTTTCCTTCATCGTTCACGAGGAAAAAGCGTATGCGCGCGCACGCAGAATATGCGAAAAGCTCAAGGATAACATTCCGCGCCAGCTTTTCGAGGTACCGATTCAGGCAGCAATCGGCGGCAAGGTAATTGCCCGCGAGACAGTAAAGGCGATGCGCAAGGATGTCCTTGCAAAATGCTACGGCGGTGATATTACTCGTAAAAAGAAGCTGCTTGAAAAACAGAAAGAGGGCAAAAAGAAGATGCGCCAGCTCGGCTCTGTTGAGGTATCCCCCGAGGCATTCATGGCTGTTCTCAAGCTCGGAGACGAGGACTGATTTATGAAGAATACACAGAAAAACAAACTCGGACTTTATATTCACATCCCTTTCTGCCACTCAAAGTGCGCGTACTGCGACTTTTATTCCCAGTCAAATGCAGGCGATGCACTGATGCAGAGATATGTTGACGCTCTGCTTCTGCAAATGGAGGACTACTCTGCGGCTGCCGCTTCATATACTGTTGATACGGTCTTTATCGGCGGTGGTACGCCTACGGCTCTGCCGGTTAAGACCATGTGCGAGCTGCTTGAAGGTATAAACCGTCATTTTAATCTCGCGCGCGATGCGGAATTTACAATGGAAGCGAATCCCGCAACAGTCAGTCTCGCAGCACTCACAAAGTACCGTAAAACTGGCGTAAACCGTCTGAGCTTAGGACTTCAAAGTGCGAACGCAGACGAGCTTGCCGCGCTCTCCCGCATCCACACTGTAAGCGATTTTGAAGCGAGCTACAACGCCGCACGGAAAGCGGGATTTGATAATATCAATGTTGATATTATGTACGGTATCCCACTTCAAACGGCAGACAGCTTTTCAAGAACGCTCGATTATGTGACAGGGCTTGACCCCGAGCATTTATCGGTCTATGGACTGAAAATCGAGGACGGTACGCCGTTTGCGCGTACACGCAACACGCTTATTCTGCCCGACGAGGACACGGAAGCGGATATGTACCTTGACTGCATAAGTTACCTTGGATTAAAGGGCTTCCGTCATTATGAAATATCAAATTTCGCACGTCCCGGATATGAATGCCGCCACAATTTGAAATATTGGAACTGCGATGAATATCTCGGCCTCGGATGCGCCGCACACTCATATTTTGCCAATATGCGTTTCTCGATGAAGCGCGATCTCATGCTTTTTATCGATGCAATGGAAGCCGACATATCCCGTGGCAGTATGATGCGTGCCAACAGCATTGAGCTTTCGGAAGCACAGCTTCGCAATGCAAGACCGATCGATGAGCTGTATCAGCTTACGCCTAATGAGAGAATCGGCGAATATATCATGCTGAAGCTGCGCTTGTGCGACGGCATTTCTTCGACAGAGTTCACCTCACGCTTCGGCATGAATTTTGATGCACTTTACGGACGCCGCCTGCAGTTATACATCGACAACGGCTTCATGCGCTATGACGGTGACCGCTATTCGTTTACTTCCAAAGGAATGTATGTATCAAACTACATCTTATCAACCATACTTGATTTTGACAAGGACAGCCGTATCGCAGGCGGTATCGCTGACGGCTCGGATAAAGCTTAAATACACTAAGGAGATCCAACTATGATTGAACAATTCTACACTGACCTTGACGGTCTTATTCGTATTCCAAGCATTGCCGTTGACGGAGATGACAATTATCCGTTCGGCAAGGCTTGTGCCGATGCGCTTGACTATACCCTTTCTCTGTGCGAATCTTTTGGTTTTCGCACCAAGAAGTGCAGTAATATGCTCGGATGGGCGGAAATCGGCGATGGCGATGAAATGATCGGCATACTCGCGCACCTTGACGTAGTTCCCGAGGGCACCGGCTGGGACTATCCCGCCTTTGCGCTGACTCGCATGACTGTTGATGGAGAGGAGCGCCTATACGGTCGCGGCGTGGTCGATGACAAGGGTCCGGCAATGATGTGTATTTACGCTATGCGCGTGCTTGCAAATTCAGGTGCGCCGCTGAAACGCCGTGTGCGCATAATCTTCGGACTCACCGAGGAACGCGGCGAATGGGTTGATATGGAATACTATAAGGCTAATGAGGAATTGCCGACATTCGGTTTCACCCCCGATGCATCATTCCCTGTCGGATACGCAGAGAAAGGTATTTCCGTGTTCGAGCTGTCAATGCCTAAATCCGCGGCAGGAATTGAATCTGTTGCAGGCGGAAACGCGCACAACATGGTGCCCGATTTGTGTGAATGTACAATAAGCGGAAAAACTTACACCGCAGAGGGGATTTCTGTACACGGAAGCACACCGGCAGAGGGCACAAACGCAATCATCACCTGCATGAAACAGGTAAATGATGAGTCACCTTGCAAGCTCTCCGAGTTCATCACCAAAAAATTCGACGAGGACTGCGACGGCGCCGGACTTGGCATCCGAATGAGCGATTCCAACAGCGGTAATTTAACTCTTAACCTCGGCGTTATCGAGGTGCGCGGTAATGATGTGGTAATGACCATCGATATCCGCTACCCCGTCAGCAAGAATTATGATGCAATACTCACAATGCTGCGCGCCAACTGCGAGCAGTACGGTGTCAGCGTTAAGGCTTGCGAGCACAAGGCTCCTGTATTCATCGATAAAAATGGAGCTTTCGTTAAGACTCTGTGCAGTATTTACAACCGCATCACGGGCGATAATGCAGTCCCCTTCTCGATGGGCGGCGGTACGTATGCACGCGCAATGCCCGGTATAGTATCGTTCGGACCTCTGATGCCCGGCGCTCCCGAAACCGCTCATCAGAAAAATGAGTATATAACCGTCAAAGATGTTGACACGGCGGTGCGCATCTACGCCGAAACACTTCTTGAGCTTATGGATATATAAAATTCAACCGTAATTAAGGAGATAATAAAATGGGATTCAAAGAAAATCTTCGTGAGTACGCTCGCATAATTGCTACAATGGGCGCTAATGTAACACCTGACCGTTACGTGGTACTTCGCTGCGCACTCGAAGCCGCAGAGCTTGGACGCATGGTTCAAGAGGAGTGCTTCAAGCTTGGCGCCAAGGACGTAATAATCAATTGGGAGGATCAGCGTTCATCCCGTACACGTCTCGACTACGCGGACATTGAGCGTTTCCGCGATATTCCCGAATGGCGCGCAGAGTCACGCAATTACTACGCGCGCGAGGGGTGCGTTACCATAGCAATAATCGCCGATGACCCCGATATATTTGCCGGAGCAGACAGCGAAAAGCTTCGTGCAAGCACACTCACCGCGCGCAAGGCATTTAAGGAATTTTACAAGGTCATGGACGAAGGCGGTCTTCGCTGGACTATCGCCGCATATCCGAACGAAGCCTGGGCAACCAAGGTCTTCCCGAATGATACTCCTGCAAATGCAGTAAAGAAGCTGTGGGCGGCAATTTTCAAGGCGGTACGTATCGGACGCGGCGATCCGGTTAAAAAATGGAAAAAGCATGACCGCATGCTCAAGCGTCGCGCAAAAATACTGAATAGCGAAAAGTTTGTTGCACTTCGTTACAAAAACTCAATCGGCACCGACTTTACCGTTGGTCTTGCCGAGGGACACATTTGGAAGGGCGGCTCCGAAAAGTGCAAAGCAAAAGTAAGCTACTTCCCCAATATGCCGACCGAGGAAATATTCACCATGCCCGACTGCAGAAAGGCAGACGGTAAGGTTTATTCAGCGATGCCGCTCTCTTACCAGGGCGAGCTTATTGATAAATTCTGGCTTGAATTTAAGGACGGCACTGTAGTCGCTCACGGTGCAGAATCAGGACTGCGCGCACTTGACAGACTGCTCGATACAGACGAAGGCTCACGCAGACTCGGTGAAGTCGCACTTATCCCTCACGATTCTCCAATATCAAATCTCGGCATACTTTTCTATAATACACTGTTCGATGAAAACGCATCCTGCCATCTGGCACTCGGTGAATGTTACCCCGACACCATGAAGGGCGGAGAGAAGCTTTCTGAGGAAGAATTGCTTGCACGCGGCGGCAACCGCAGTGCGAACCACGTTGACTTCATGATTGGCACTTCCGACATGGAGATCATCGGCATCAAAGCGGACGGCAGTGAAGTTAAGGTCTTTGAAAACGGTAATTTCGTAATATAAAAAGCTATTAAAAAATCCCACGGCAATGCCGTTGGATTTTTTAATATATTTTCACAGAAAAATTGTGTCATAGCTCCTCGCCGTTTATCAGGCGTTCGATGATCGCGGAGCATCCACTGTATACATCATTATAGGCAACATCAAACCGTCCCGGATACCACGGGTCTGCTACGTCTCCGCCGCGTCCGGTGTAATCCATCAACTTGCGTATCTTTGAATCCGGATCGCTGCCGAAAACACGGTGCATATTACGGATATTAGCACTGTCCATTCCGACAAACAGATCGTACTTGGTATAATCACTCTTTGTCAGTTGAACTGCTCGCTTTCCGGAGCAATCAATGCCGTGCGCGGCAAGCTCCGCCTTGGCAGGGGGATACACCGGATTACCGATCCCGTTCCAAATCTCCTCGGTGCTTGTTGCACTCGATGAAACGGTGATATCTTTTAACCCTCTCTCTGCCGCCATCTTGCGAAGTACAAATTCAGCCATAGGGGAACGGCAAATATTACCGTGGCAGACGAACATGATCTTCATTTTTGCTTTCGCTCTCATCATATATCCTATGTTATCATTATTCTTCTGCTATAATAAAGCTAACTCCATTCATAACAAGCACGTCATCTTCTACATTTGCGTTTTGGCTAAGCACAACTTTATTAATCGGAGGTATATCACTTGTGTAGCAATTTTCTGACGGATTGATTGCTATAAGCATCTTTTTCTCGCCAGTAAATCTCTCGAATATAAAAGGATATCCTGCTCTAATAACATTAAAATCAGAATCCGCATGAAGTGCACGATTGGATTTGTGTAACGCTATCAGGGTCTTGACAAGTGATAACAGAGAATTTTTATCAGTCAGCTGTTCTTCGACTGTAGGAGCATCAGCGCTTGTATCGGTAGGCAGATATGGCGTATCGCTTGAAGAAAATCCGTGATTTTTTTCATTGTTCCACTGCATCGGCGTTCTTGAGCCGGTACGATTATATCCACCCTCTTTAGAAGGTAAGCCTTCAATATAATTCATGCCTATTTCATCACCATAATAAACAAACGGAACTCCGGGCATCGTAAACAAAAATGCCATAGCCACTTTTATTTCCTCCGGTGTTCTTCCATACGATAAGCGCTGCATATCGTGGTTTCCTGTTATATGCCCAATATAACCTTTGCCCCTCGTGTTGCAAAGATCATATAAAAAACGGTCTAAGTAGTCATTGATGTTACCCTTGCCATCCTTGTTAAAATAGCTGTGACCCACGAAAAGTCTTGTTGTATTTCTTCCCTTTTCGTGCCTGAACAAAGATGTGTATGCGGAATTGTTGCTATGGAGCAAGAAATCCAAATGAAAACCGGCGTTTATTGCATCTGTAGGAGAACCCCATTCCGAAATCAAAAGGCACTCGGGGTTCTTTTTTTCCATGTGAATACGAATTTCATTCCAGAAAGCTTTCATAAAGCTTTTATCTTTATCACCTTTTATAAGTGATTGCGCCATATCCACACGAAAAGCGTCTGTTCCCAAATCCATCCAAAATTCGATTATTTTTTTCAGTTCTTCCTTGGTAGCGACACAATCCGGATGTGTAACCGGTAATTGCCATGGTTTTTTAGGATCGGGATAAGCGTATCCATAGTTCAACGCCGGCTGACTCCAGAAGAAGTTCGTAATATAGTTGCCGTTTCTTTCACTGTATCCGGCTATTCCTTCTCCATTGTCAAAAGTGTCATCCGTCCATATATAGCGGTTAGTGTACTCATTTTTTTCGTCTTTTGCCGATTCGATAAACCAAGGATGTTCGATAGATGTGTGCCCTGCAACCAAATCAAAAATAACCTTTATTCCGCGTGAATGTGCCGCTTCGCACAAAGCTTTATAATCGGCATTGGTGCCATAACGAGGTGCAACGCTATAAAAATCTGTAATATCATAACCTGCATCGTTAAAAGAGCTCGCATTTATCGGATTCAACCAAATCGCAGTAAAGCCCATCGATTCAATATAATCTAGTTTTTCTATAATTCCTTGCAAGTCGCCGATACCGTCGCCATTTGTATCATAAAACGACTGAGGATATATTTCATACACTACAGAATCATTTAACCAGTTTTTCATAATTATGTCTCCTTAATACTGAATTTACTTTTCAATCTTATTATACCATATAAAAACAGATTTGACAAGTAGATATTTTCATCCACTTGTCAAATCTGTTAATTATTCTTCCTCAACTCTATCGCAGAACACCGCTGTCCGTGTTTTGCCTGTATATGTACAGGTATACAGGACCAGATCGTAATTACTGTTCTGTACCGCATCAACAGCATCGGCTGAAAGCGTTTCGACACGTGATACCGTATAGCAATGCACCATTCTGGTCGCATCATAGAAATTTACCATATCGCCGATGTTAAGCCGCGAAAGGTACGCAAAATGCCTTCTGTAGTTGTGTCCCGCTATAACGAGGTCATCGTTTTTTGCGGAGCCGAACTGACGGCACGGAGCAACATCAAGCCGTGCATAATCCCAATTTGAGAGTATAGGCAAGCTGATAGATAGTGTCGGGATTTCAAGATAACCTATGCAATCGTATCCGCCAACGTTCAATATCGCTTCCGCCGTGTCCGGAAAAAACGACACAGTATCGTCAGATGGCGCTTCACCGATTGTATCTCCGGTGTCATCGTCAATATTATTCGAGTCGACAGTATTGGTCTCATTTTTCCTGGCATCTATCATCGCCTGAAGCTCTAAAAGAAGCTTGTCCGATGCTTCGCCCGCACTTAAGTCAACATACTCGTTGTAAAGTGCAAAAAGCAGTGCCGCACCGATTAGCACCACGCCTAAAGCAATAAACAGCGCGCCCTTCGGCTTATTCATCTTTCTTTTCCCTCTTGCGAAGTATCATAAGCAGTCCGACAACAATGAAGATTACACCGGCACCTGAAAGGAGCGGTATATGCCATCTCATCTGACCGGTCTGGAGCAGCGACGCGGTATTAGTAATCACGATAATACATTCACCGTCAAAGCTGTACGATGGCGTATAATTCATCGGCGCATCTGTCTCAATAACGCTTAAATCGTCGCTCAGTTCAATATCAGTCCAGGTGTAAGTCCAATTATTGTGTACCCCAAGCCATACGGTCTCTATCGGCATATAGCCTCTAAAAAGTGTAACACTGACGGATGTAGGACGGTTCTGTATGTCTTCCTCATCACCAACCCATTCCTTGCGCACCGTTAAATCACCGTATCTTGTCGGTTCTGTAGTTGACGGAGGCTCTGCGGTATCTTCGGGCTGTGTTGTCTCGTCCGTTTCTGTCGGGGTGGTAGTATCGTCAGGCTCTGTAGTGTCTTCGGGAGGGGCAGTCGTATCAATGGGAGTGGTAAGATAATTTGTAATTATTGTGAAATTACCGTAAGTCGTATACTTTGCGGCATACCCATCCGGCACATCCTCTACAGCCTTATAGCTATAGGAGGAATCAAGCTCTGACCATGTATAAGTCCAGCCATTCTCCTCGTTTAATACTACCGATTTATAGTCATTCCCATCACGCTTTAATTTAACAGTTACCGACGCCGGACGGTCTTTATCGTCACTGTCGTCCCAAATCTTGCGTACTGTCACAGAGGTGTGCGTGATTTCGTGGTCATCGTCTCCGCCTGGTGGATAGCTGAACGCTTCTGCATAAAATATCCAGTCAACCTCTCCGACACGGCTTGAAAAACGGTTATCGAGCGATGTCGGCACCTCGAGCTCAACAGTAAGCTCCGCGCTTGTATTATATTTAAATGTACCAAGAAGCACATTTGATGAAAGCTCATCGGGCTCATGCGGTGCGGACTCATATATAAGGCGGCTGCCATTATATACACGCATGTACAGCTGAGATAAAAACTCACGCATACTCGCCGGTGTTTCATTTTCCTGCGTTATTCCCGAAATCGGGTTGTCCGTTTCATCATGCGCGATGGCGCGTAAATATATTTTCACATAATCGAACTGACTTGCCGAATTTTTGACAGCGATTTTCTCGGTAAGCTTATCTCCCGGCATCACATCTTTAAACCCGGTAAAAAGGTCGTTTATTGAATTATTCGGACTAAAGTCAAACCCCTCATCAATTCCTTCAAAGTTCACCTCTGATAAAGCCGCGAGAGGATATGAAAAGCAAAGCAGCATAATAACGGCGAGCGCAGCTAAAAGCCACGATTTTATATATACCTTCACAGCACGCCTCCTAATTCCTTTGAAAATACATTTTATTCGTAATATCCATTGGCGTTATGCTCACCTAACATACGATATCATATCGGCATACTGCAAAAAAGATACGAAAGATATCTGCGCAATAATACATTGATATGCAAACCTTAACAAACGTAACATATAGATACATACACAAGTCGAGGATACACGCAACGAGAAGTTTGAAATGCCAATTTTTCACCGATATGATACCGTATGTTAAGCGAGCATAACAGCAAGAAATATAACTATGTATAGCTTTATACAAACAACCGGTATTTATTTTTCATCTGCTATATCGGTCGTTTCATCTGA
>JAZRAB010000118.1:0-13571 GCA_045634345.1 Candidatus Flemingiibacterium sp.
CCATCCATTCTCACGTAACGTGGGATATAACAAGAATACGCCACTTAGCAAGGTTTGCCTTGCCGGGTGGCGTATTGCTTTTGTTGCGAGGATCGACTATCCGCGAAAAATAATCGAAATTTATGGTGATTAAGACTAAAACATTGTATGTTTCTCTTTGAAGCGTCGGCGAAGATAGTCATGGTTTTGGTCTGTCACTATCTATGTTGTAAGTCTTGAGTACATTGTGCTTATGGTCACCCGGCGAGGTGCCTGTGAGCTTTTTGAAGGTTCTTGTGAAATGGTTATAATCTGTAAATCCACATTCCTCGGCAACTTTGTAAAGCGGGATATCGTTTGTGGCAATAAGCTTTTTGGCAGCATCAATTCTTTCGGCGTTGATGTATTCAACAACGGTCATTCCCGTCTGCTTTTTAAAGAGCGTGCAGAGATATCTCTCAACAAGATGCACTTCCGTCGCTATCATGCTGAGCGAGATAGGCTCGAAGAGGTGTTTGTTAATGTACTGCTTAATAGCTTTTATGTGCGAGTTAATTTCTCGGTCGCTCGCAATCTCAAGCAGCTGATAATAGAGATAGAAAAATGTGGAGATGCATTTGTCGGCTTTGTTTGATGATATTGACTTTGAATCATTTTTAACGGTTTCAAGCATATATGCGGTGTTTGAGCGGAATGCATTTTTGACGACACCCATGATCGGCACCTGAAAATCGGCAGGCAGGATGACATTGAAGCTGCCGAATCGCACACTCCCGCTGCCCTGATAACGGTATCTTACCGAATGCGGAGGAAAAACTATTGCCTCACCTTGGTGTACCACGACAGGCTCATCGTTGATTTTATAATTAAGCTCGCCGTCCATAACGTAAGTTATATCAATATACGGAAGAGTCATTCTGCTTAATGGTCTAGCAGTGTGTTCTTCATAGTTATAGAGTAAAAACTCCGCGCCGGAGTAAATAGAATTCATGCGGATAACCTCCTCCTCATCATTCAATCTATAAAGTATTATAACATATCGGACGCAGAAGTTCAAGTGATATTTTCCACCTAAAAGCGAAATAAAAACTGAATATTGTATGCTTTTTGCCCCGAATAAATGTGAATCGTCCATGTGAAAAAACATAAAAATCAGTTATAATATAAATGTGAGTATTAATAATCGTTTTGGCAGGTATCGACTGTGATATTATGCCTTGACAATGAGGAGGTAATATAATGGATGTTTTCGGAAGTATCGCGGCAAAAGGCATTGGCGGCAGAATGGAATTGCTTGCTGACAATTCTCCATGTGAACACGAGAGAAAAAAGACCGAGCTTTTAAACTGTGATTTTGTCCCGATGAAAGTCGAAAAAAAGATTTCGACAAAGGAAGAGTTAGCGAAGGAATTGGACCTGCTCAGAAAAAAATTCCGTCCTTTTTTAGAAGATCATGCGCCGCAGATGCCCTCTCTTCGTGAGCGTATTGATATAACCGAATGTACGCTTGACGGGATAAAAACGAGCCTGCCTCATTACGGCGGTGAGGTCGGAAACGCGATGCAGACATATGAATGTGAGTTTTACCTTGACAGCCTGTCTGATGATAAATCCTACAATATTTGCTTTGACGGAGCAGATTACAAAGCGGTAGTTTACATAAACGGCAGATGTGTCGGAGTGCATGAGGGCTTTTTTGCACCGTTTGAATTTTGCTTTGACAGTGTTGCACTTGCGGGAAAGAACAGCCTTAAAATTGAGCTTTATAACGACTATATATACATGGGAAACTCAAAGCTGAACGGAGAACGCTTTGAGGGCGATAAAATGTATGCTGCCACCGGACTCGGCTGGGACGATCCTGCACTGGGCTGGCATCACTGCCCACCTGGGATGGGTATATACAACAATGTATACGTGGAAATCAGAAACAGGATCAGCCTGAGGAATGCATTCGTCAGAGAAAACGAAATTCAGATCGATGTATTCAATGATGATTATGTAGGCAAGGATATCGAATTGAATATATCGGTATACGGTCAGAATTTCAAAGAAACGGTTGTCGAGAACCTCAGATATGTCCCGCAAACCTTCAGAATGGTCGGTATGGGAGATACGTTTACAGAGATACGTGTTGGTGACAGTATCGGAAAAGGCTATTCAATGCCGGCAAGAAAAGGTGCCAATACTTATAAAATTCCGTTTCGCATAGATATCCCGAGACTGTGGCAGCCGGATATGCCATACTTATATCAGCTTCAGGTTGAGCTTATATACAAAGGTGAAGTTGTCGACAGATATAAAACCCAATTCGGTGTCAGAAGCTTTAAGCAGGATACCGATAACAGCCCCAAGGGTATGTTTTATCTTAACGGAGAAAAGATTCGTCTGCGCGGAGCAAACACGATGGGCTTTGAGCAGCAGGATGTTTTGAGAGAGGATTACGAACAGCTTATAGATGATATTTTGCTTGCAAAGCTCTGCAATATGAATTATCTCCGGCTTACTCAAAGACCCGTTCAGGACAAGGTATATGAATACTGTGATAAGCTTGGAATGATGACGCAGACGGACTTGCCGCTGTTTGGCTGTATGAGGCGGATTAAGTTTGCCGAAGGTGTGCGGCAGGCAGAGGAAATGGAAATGCTTATAAGAAACCATCCGTGCAATGTGATTATTTCTTATATCAACGAGCCTTTCCCGAATGCAAACAATGAGCCGCACAGGCATTTGAACAGAGATGAGCTTGAGAACTTCTTTGCTGCGTGTGATATAGCAGTAAAATGCTGCAATCCCGACAGGGTGATCAAGCATATTGACGGTGACTACGACCCGCCATGTGAGTCTATGCCGGATAATCACTGTTATCCTATGTGGTACAATGGGCATGGAATTGACATCGGAAAGCTGCATAAGGGGTATTGGATTCCAACAAAGTCGGATTGGTATTACGGATGCGGAGAATTTGGTTCAGAGGGACTTGATTTTTACGATATAATGGCGGAGAGCTATCCGAAGGAATGGTTAAAAGAACCGTTTGATCCAAGTAATATAGTCAACGCACAAACCGGAAGCTTCCATTATTTCTTTTACGATACCTGCTCGGATATACATGAATGGATCCGTGAAAGTCAGGCTCATCAGGCATTTGCCACAAAAATTATGACCGAAGCATTCAGACGCGACTCGAAAATGGTATCAAATGCGATACATTTGTTTATTGATGCGTGGCCGTCCGGCTGGATGAAGACTATCATGGACTGTAAGAGACAGCCCAAACCGGCATATTTTGAGTACCGCAATGCGCTCGAGCCGATTATGGTGTCGCTCAGAACAGACAGGTTCACATATTTTGAGGGCGAGGAAATATCGGTTGAATGTTATGTCTGCAATGATACAAACGAGGCAAAGAAATACAGCGTTATTTTTGAAACCGATGATGCCTGTGCAAAAATCGAGGGAACGGAAATATCGGCGTGCGGTGTTACTTATGCGTCCGATGCCGTTTTCAAAGTGAGCTGCAGTGAGCGCAAAAAAGTCACGCTTAAGGCTATCTTGACCGACGAAAACGGAGCAGTAATAACACATAATTCGATAGAGCTTGAGGTGTTTCCGCGAAGAGAGATGGCGAAAGCTACAAATAATGAAATTATTATGATGCTTGAACCGGGCGAGTACTTTATAGCCGGTGAAACTGTCAGGGTAAAGCCGTGCGGAATGCTGCCCGTTCATTTCGTAAGCAGAAACACGGGACATAGCGCCGTTTCTGAATTTTTGCCGAAGGACTTTTCATATTGGTACAGCAAGAAGGATGATATGATCACACCGGTATGCTATAATACCTTTGAAGCTGAGGGATTTACACCGATACTTACAAGCGGCAATATGGACAATACAGGTGAATGGAAAAGTGCGCTTGTCTGCGCAGAGAAGAATTATGAAGGCAAAAAATATATAATTTGCAATGCGGATTTAAGAACAGAAAATCCTGTTGCGGCATATTTTCTTGATAATCTTTATAAATTGGAGGATTGATTCGTGGAGTACATCGTTCACAACCGCAATGAGCTGATAAGCGCAATTAACGCGCCGGGCACTAAAAAAATCACTATAAAAAAGGGAGATTATTCGATCGACGACACACTTATACTCTCCGGCGATACCGAGATTATAGGTGAAGACGGTGTAAACCTGTTCGGCTCAAAGAGGATTTATTTTGACGGAATAAAGCCGCGCAACGGCATTTACAGAATAAAGCTTTCCGATCACGGAATAAATAATGTGCCCGCGTTCGGGCGGGGACCGTTCCGAGATTTTTGGAACGATTACGATATCCCCAAGCCTCACATGGAGGACCTTGGCCCTTCGCTTGAGTTGTACTTTGGCAAGAAGAAAATGAACCTTTCAAGATACCCAAGAAAAGGTTTTACAACGATTGCGAAATGCTTTGATGCTCCGGAGGGAGAAAACAATTCGGAAATAAACGTCAAGTTCGTTCCGACAGACAGAGCAGTATTTGAAGAAAACAACACGGACGATATGCTTCTTGTGGGCTATTGGAAGTATGACTGGGCAACACAGCGGCACACCGTAAAAAGCTACGACAAAAAGAGCGGTACCGTCACGGTGAACGGTGAAAGCCACAATTACGGATATTCGGCAGAAAGCGGAATTTTCTATATTCTGAATGTTAAAACCGAGCTCAAAAAGCCGGGCGACTGGTATATTGATATGTTAAACGGAGAGCTTTGGCTTGTACCGTACAAAAACCAGAGTTATGTTGATGTAACAGTCTGCGAAAATCTCTTTGAATGTGCCGGCGGTAAAAATATCAAAATTGAAAATCTCAATATAACGCGATGCCGGAAGTCCGCGGTGCGCTTTGATAAGTGCGAAAATGTATCGGTTGAAAATTGTCGCATATCAAATGTAGGTGCATGGGGAATAATCGCCGACAACTGCACGGACAGCCGCTTTTCGGGGTGCAATATTTCGCACACCGGCGGCGGAGGCATTGCCTGCTCGGGCGGCGACAGAAATAATCTGACACCAAGCGGAAATATTGTATGCGACAACACCATAAGCAATATTGCCTATTGGCACAGAACGTACCTTGCTGCAATCGAAATAAATGGCGTGGGAGCTAGGGTGTCGTTCAATAAGATTTTCGACGTTCCCCACTTCGGCATCGTCTTCCAGGGAAACAACCATATCATAGAAAACAACGATATAGGTAATGCCTGCTATGAGAGCAATGACGCAGGAGCGATATATGCCGGCCGTGACTACACCTGCAGAGGTAACATAATCCGCTATAATTATCTGCACGACATGGTCGGATATGGCGGTAAGGGCTGCTGCGGAATATATTTTGACGACGGTATGTGCTGTGCTGAGGTTTACCAAAATACCTTCGCTAACTTTCCAAACGCCCTTGCAACCATAAATCTTGGCGGCGGAAGAGATTTTAATATTCACAGCAATTATTTCTATAATTGTTCTGTTGCCCTCTCGTTCGACAACCGTATGGAATTATGGGAGTCCGGTAATGTAAGGCAGTTAAAGCATCTTCACGAGGTCCCATACAGGAGTGAAATATGGAAAAAGGCATATCCCGAGCTGTATAATTTACTCGACGATGACCCTAAAGCTCCCAAAAACAACTCGTTCTGCGACAACGTCATAATTGGTGGCGGCGGTGTTGTTGTATGGAGGGAGAAAGAGGTCGAAAAGTATCTTAGGCGAAGCGGAAATATTCATATAAAAGGCGGAACTCCATATACACGAAAAGCCGTTATCGTGGATATTAATAATGAATAAACATACTCCGTCGGACTGATTCATTCCACCGTCTGCCATCGTTGCTTTTTAGAAAAAATCATCCACTCGCATAATGAGTGGATGATTTTCTGTTTTTATTATTACTTTACATAGGGAAGGCTTGCAGCGGCGATAGACTGACCTACGCGGCGGCTGCTTTCATCGGGAAGATGAATTGTGATCTTTTCTGCCAGCTCGGGGAATTCTTCAGCGAGAACCTTTTCTGCGTTTTTGTGAAGAATGCTTCCGCCCTCACCGGATGATACACGGCCCATAAGAAGAACGTGCTTGATATCATAGAACAGAGCGTAGTAAGCAACAGCGTATCCGAAGTATACACCGATAGTTTCGTAAATTTTAACGGCACGCTCGTCACCCTTAGCCATAAGTCCCTGCACTACCTTGAGCTTTTCTGCAGGAGATGCATTCGCGTCAAGCTCAATTCCCGCAGCGGGAGCCAGCTTGATAACAGAATCCTGGGAGAAATACTTTACACCGCAGCCGTAATCGCCGGACCACTCGTCTACCATAGCATCCTTGTTGTAGTCAGCGGGAACGAAAGCAAGCTCGTTGAGCCAACCGGTGATGTTGCCGTTGCCGTCAACATATCCGCCGGCTTCACTTGTACCCATTGCAACACCGAGAACGTTGTTGTCGTCAAGATCCATAGCACCGGCAAGAGCAGTAACGTCACCGTCATTAGCTACTTCGATCGGTACATCACCGAGCTTCTTTGCAATGTCGGTGTAGATATTCTTGACAACCTTTTCAAATGCCTCGGGGTTTTCGTTCTTTACCTTGAGGAAAAGGGATGATGTCATGATACGGTTGCCGATAACGACACCTGCCGTAGAAACGCCGATACCGTCAACTCGGGGCATCTTGGATGCGGCAGTCTTCATAGCATCCATGATTCCTTCGTAGTGATACTTGGGATCGTTCTGGAGCTTCGGGAACCAAATTACTTCCTCGGAGTATGTAGCTTCGCCTTCAACAACGGAGCTTACTTTTCGGTCACTTCCGCCTGCATCGAATCCGATACGGCAGCCGTTGAGGTGACGTCCTACGGGAGCGGCGGCCTCCTTGGTGGTGGGAGCCTTCTCGAAGGGAACGTGGATAACCTCAAAGGGAGCCTCGTAAACTCCGGACATAAAGTCGCGGTCAAAGTCGCGGTAGCCGCCTACAGCGTAGTCAGCTTTGATCTTGTCCGCGATTACCTTGGAGCCGGCAATAATGATCTTGTAGCCTCCGCGAGTCCAGAGAAGCGTCTTAACAAGTCTTTCAACAAACTCGTGGTTTTCTTCATCGTGACCTGTGCCGTCCTTGAAGACTTCAATAGTGTAAACAGAGGTTAAACCGTCATTTCTCTCAAGACCGATAGTGAGTTTTTCACCGCCTGCAGCCTTGACTGCTGCCTGAAAGTCGCGGTAAACGACAGCCATGGGCATAAAGCCCGGATCGAGTGGAGCATTAACTTTAAGATTCATAAATGGTTCGTCCTTTCTTGATGGTTCTTACTATATTGATGTTTTCATCGGCAATGATGATATCGGCGTCTTTTCCTGCTTCCAGTGAACCGATACGGTCGGCACAGTGGATAGCGGATGCGGGGTTAAGGGACGCCATCTTAAACACCTCGTATACCGGCAGAGTGGTGTGCTCAAGAACATTTTTAAGCGCACAGTTGAGCTTCAGAACACTGCCTGCAATAGTGCCGTCAGCGAGGCGGCATTCGATGCCCTTAAGGAAGATGGGTTGTCCGCCAAGGTCATACTCACCGTCGGGCATGCCTCCTGCACGGGTACAGTCTGTGATAAGAACCATCTTATCCCCTTTAGTCTTTGCGATGATGCTGTAAAGGCCGGGGTTGATATGGAATGTGTCAGCGATAACCTCAGTCGACACTGTGTCACAGGCAAGAGCCGCACCAACAACACCGGGGTTGCGGTGAGCAAGCGCGGACATCGCATTAAAGAGATGTGTTGCGTGAGCGACGCCGTCCTTTACCGCACTCATAGCCTCGTCAAAGGCAGCATCGGTGTGTCCCATCGAAACGAGAACCTTCGACTCGGATGCAAGCTTCTTTATACACTTGTGATCCTTATCCATTTCCGGCGCGAGAGTTACGGATGTAATAATATCCGCATTTTCAAGAATGAAATCAGCGTCGGGAACAAGGATGTTCTCCTCTGCCTGCGCACCCTTTTTAGAAGGGTTGATGAACGGGCCCTCGGCATGAACACCGATAATTTCCGCACCGTCCCAGGCTTTGCTTTCCTCCTTCTGGCTGCGCACCGCATTGAGAGCCGCAATGATTTCATCCTTTGAGACAGTCATAGTAGTGGGGAGAAATGCAGTAACACCGTTCTTTGCGATACCGTAAGCCATTTTTTTGATACCCTCGGGCTTTGCATCGCAGGTGTCTTCACCGAGATATCCGTGGATATGGATGTCTACAAGACCCGGAGCGACATAGTTCCCCGCGGCATCAATAACCTCGGCACCGGATGGAACGCTGTCAACTATTCCGCTGATCTTACCGGATTCGCAATTAAAGGCAAGAGCCTTGCCGCACACGAGTGAATCGGGGAGGACAATCTTGCCATTGATAATATATGTCAATTCCATAATTATACTCCTTTCATAAAAAATTACTTTACTATATAGTATATCAAAACTTCATTGAAAAATCAAGAGGATTTGCCAAACTTCCGCAGCGCAAACGCAAAAAATTACACAATATAAAGCAACACCGCGTAAAATAAGTATAGACAGTAGTCATCGCAACAGCCGTCACGGTGATAGCATTCATGCATACGTTTCTGCGATAATGTTTTTTAGATCAGTCAAGTTAGTGTTTTATAAATTTAAGAAGAATGCGGCTTTCTGTAAAACGGTGGATAAAAAATATTGAGGGCTATGGTGACATAGCCCTCAAATGCTTTACCTTACGCCAATGCTTTTTTTATTGCGCTAAGTCTGTCATTGCACTCTTCCGCAGTCCATTCCGGTCTTAACGGAATGTATACGCTTCTTGCAAGCAAATCAAGCGTTTCGGGGCACATATCTGCGCGATAGTCCGGAACGATATCCTTGTTTGCTTCCATTTTGAAGGGGTCCATGAGTGGATTGAGTGCGCCCATTTTGTTCATGATGGGAGTCCAGTTGCAGTAAACGTGCTTGCCGGTGTTGATCGGAATAGTTCCTCTAACGCCATCAGCCTCTGCAAAAGCTTTTGCTTCATCTGCGGTTTTAAAGCGGATAGCGAGTGTAGTAGCGCATCCGCCGTTGATGTCGTTTGAAGGTACAAACTCGCAAAGGCCCGAAAGCTCGCTCATGAAGTAGTCTCTTGTCTTGCGGAGATCTGCGAGAATGCCGTCAAGACGGACAAGCTGCTTGCGGAGAATTGCCGCGGCAATTTCGTTTGTACGGTACTCACTTCCGCAGAAAAGAGATTCCTCAACGCCGTCGAGCTGGTTGCCGAAGTAAGCGACTGCGGCACTGTCGTGGTATATAAGCGAGCGCTCGAACACCGAACGGTCGTTGGTGAGGAGGGCGCCGCCCTCGCCGCAGGATATGATCTTAAAGTAGTTGAAGCTATATGCACCGGCATCACCGATGGTGCCAAGGCGTTTGCCGTTGTAGGTACCGCCGTCTGCCTGACAAGCATCCTCAATTACCTTGAGGTTGTGCTTCTTTGCGATTGTCATGATGGAATCCATATCGCAGGGGAAGCCCTGAATGTGAACGGGCATGATAGCCTTTGTATGCTTCGATATCTTCTTTTCGATATCTTTCGGGGAAATGGTGAGTGTCTCATCTGCTTCAGCGATTACTGGCATTGCGCCGGCGCCGATTACTGCGAGAGCAGTGGAAATATATGTATAAGCAGGAACTATGACCTCATCGCCGGGGCCGATACCGAGCGAAATAAGAGCGGCGGTGAGAGCGGCGTGACCGCTTGTCATGAGAATAGCGTGGTCTACGCCGAATTTCTCGCGCATTTCCTCTTCAGCGTGCTCAGTTTCACGAAGGCCGGAATTTATTTTGAAAAGATTGCCGGTTTCAATTACCGCGGCGACGGCATCGATTTCTTCTTTGCCAATTTTGTACATTTTAAGTTATTCTCCTTTGTTATCAAGCTTTTTTAAATTTTTCAGCGTTTCTGTTACCATAAACCAATCGGCATTGTCGGCATATGGCTGAATATATGCGGATTTAAAGGATTCAACCTCATATCCGCCGCGGCAGATCTGATCCTCGGTTACAAAATAACCGTCGCTTCCGTTTGTCAGACAGAGCGAAAGCGTGCGCGGAATATTGCTTTCCTGCGCTATGCGCATGCCGATCTCCGAAAACTGCTCGTATGGGAAGCTGACAAACGCGACGTCACCGAGCCGGATGATAGTCTGATTCACGTCAAGGGATTCCTTGTTGACGTATCCGTTTTCGTGAAGATCCATTATATGTCGGCAGTGCTGTGCCTGCTTTGCGCGGAGGTTTACGGTCTTGTCCTTAACCTCCTCATAAAGCGCCTTCGCATCCTCGTAAGGCATAAGCGGATCGAGCGGGAGGGTTATTTTGTCGCTTACGATATCCATATCAACCCTGTGATAACCGCGTATATCGCGGAAAATGCGTACTGCGTCCTGCGCTGCGACAGCACCGATCTCCATTGCGGAGCTTGCCTTCTGACGGCCGGTGGTCGAACCGTTTGTAAGGCGAGGACCTACGTCACCCTCGGGACCGTTGAAGAATACCGCGGGAGCGCCGCTTATTTCTGCGAGTACATCGATCATAATTCCGGGCCAATCGCGTGTTATTTCTTTGTTCATTCCGGCGGCTGTAGCGTGACAGCCGTAGTGAACAATGCTTGCGACGGTTTTGTCATCATTGTCCTTGAACGAGATAACCGTCATTTCGGGATTGAATGGTCCCCACGGGTTCTGACCGAGCTTGACAGTGTTGCGGATTGTAATCTCGCGTCGGTTTGAGGCGACATAGCTCATTCCCGAAGCAACGCCCATCTTTACCTCTGTCATGCTGTTCAAGGCTTCGTTCAGCGCATCCATAATTCCCGGGATAAAGGTCTCATTAAGGTATTTTTCATTGACATCGCCCCAACCGGCACTGCCAGCGAGATTCGGACCTGAATGGGTGTGAATCGTATGAAGCATGCAATGTTCCTTTGGAATACCGTATGTCTTTTCGATTTTTTCGCGTATAAGATCAGATATTTCGGTGTTTATCACGCAAACGGTTAAGCTTAACATGGCGGCAATTATGTCGCCCTGCTTGAATACCAGCGCCGTTGCGGTGAGATCATCATTTACTGATTCGGATATAACGTCAGGACGGTATCCCATCAGATTACATCCCACTTCGGGAGTGATAATTTTAGTAGAAACACCGAGCTTCAAAGAAGCGCACATTTGAAACATCTCCTTTGGGGATTATTTAAGACCCATAATAAGCTCAAGGACATACATTTCGAGCTTTTCGTAATTTCTTTCTGCGATGCACTTTTCAGCGTAAGCGTAGTCGTAACGGTTGACCTTTTCCTCGAGTGCCTTTGCAACCTTAAGGCTTGTCTTAAGGTGCTCGAAGCTTTCAGCAGTGCTCTGTGTTCTCATGCACTTAACGTCAAGACCGATGTATTCGCCATGCTCACAGAAGCCGTTCTCCTTGAGTACCTTGATCTGGTTGAACGCACTGCGAAGGTTCTCGGCGCCGAAGTTCTTGTCCTGGTCAAACTTCATACCGTTCTGGTCGTTGAGGTGAACGCCCCAAAGCTTGTTCATCGCAAGAGCGAAGCCCATCTCGGATGCCGGATCGAGTCCTGCCAGAACTGCGTGAGCAGTCTCAAGAAGTCCGCCTACACGGTTCGGGTCAATGGAAGCCGCAGAAATTGCGAGTGCGTGACCGAGAGTGGGGCATACGCTTCTGTCGATCGGCTCATTGGGCTTGGTTTCGATCATGATCTTGATGTTCTTGTCGTATGCGAGCATGGTGTTTATAGCATCAACCAGCTTCTTAACGATCTCAACGGGGCTCTTGCTTTCGGGGCAGATAGTACCCTCGCGCGCAAGCCAAAGAACGACCTTGTCGCATCCGAGAGCGTTTGCGATGTCAATCGAGCGAAGTGCACGCCAGATAGCGAACTCACGGTCGGAGTCGGAATTGGAGGTGAAGCCGCCGTCAATGGTATGAGGATCCATCCAAAGGCGAGGAGCTACGAACTCTGCCTTTAAGTCATACTTGTCAAGAAGAGCCTTTACCTTCTTTGCTTCTTCGATGATCTCAGCCTCGGTCATGTTGTTCATGTTCGGAACTGCGTCATCATCGTGGAACTGGATAGCGTCGAAACCGATCTCCTTGAACTGTCTGATCTTATCTTCAAAAGATATAGTTTCTCTTGTAGCGGGACCGTATGCGTCGGCTCCCTCGTGTACATTCCATGGACCTACTGAATACTTAAACATAATATTTTTCTCCTTTGTATAGTTATATGATTTTTTATTTTATATGATTTTTTATTTGTTAATAATATTGTTTGACCTTTTTAGACGTTTACCCAGCATCTGTTCTTGCTGCTCTCGATTATTGCCTCGGTCAGCTTAACTATGTATGCCGCGTCCTCAAGAGTTGAGAAGATACGCTCGCCGCGTCTTCCGTCGGCAAGGTATTTGTAGAAGGCGTAGATGTTGCCCTTGAATGCGTCGTTCCAACCCTCGGGATGTCCCATAGCAAGAGAGGTGTACGGCTTTACCTCGGGTGATATTGTGTTGGGATCGCGTATTACGATGCCGTTGCTGCCGCCACGTCTGCCTACCCACATTCTGTCGTTCTGCTCCTGATTCCATGCATACGATTCCTTTGAACCGTTTACCTCAAAGCCGAAATAGCAGCCGTGACCGGCGGCAAGCTCTGAAACATGGAATACACCCGTTGCACCCTTGTCGGTCCTGAACATCACCGCAGCATATTCCTCGTTCTTTACCTCAGTCTCAACGTAATCGTTGTCAACGGAGTCCTTGAAGGTCTCTTTTTGATTCTTCGGCTTCTTTCTTACCGGTATTACCGTTACAAGGTCGCTGCAAACGGAGACTATTTTGTGCCCGGTTATATGCTGAACTATGTCCATCCAATGCGAACCGATATCTGCGACGGCACAGGACGGTCCTGCAACCTCCGGCTCAAGGCGCCAGCTGTAATCGGTGTCGTACATAAGCCAATCCTGCTGATACTGTCCGGTGATGATGCGGACATCACCAAGCTCGCCGCGCTTGATGCGCGCCTTTATTTCCTGAACCATCGGATTCAGTCTGTAGTTGAAATTGACGCAGGCTTCAAGCTCCGGATGCTCGTTCTTGATCTCGATAAGCTCGCACGCTTCTTTATATGTAGCCGTAAGCGGCTTTTCGCTGAAAAGGTGCTTGCCTGCACGGAGTATCTTTTCGTTTATCTCACGGTGCAGAAAGTTCGGAGTACAGTTGTGTATAACATCAATGCTCTCGTCAGCGAGTATTTCATCTACTGTTTTATACACCTTTTCGATTCCGTAAAGCTCTGCTTTGGAAAGTGCCAAGCTGTAGTTTGTGTCAGCTATAGCTGCGATGCTGCAGATTCCTATTCTGCGGATCGCTTCGATATGGCTCTCACCGATATATCCCATACCGATTATTCCGACATTTATTTTTTTCATGTGCAGCCCCCTAGTGGATATTATTTTACTATATTTCAATTATAGCAAATTCATCGCACAAAAACAA
>JAZRAB010000119.1:0-2623 GCA_045634345.1 Candidatus Flemingiibacterium sp.
GCAAAGCGTACGCCCGCAATTTTCGCGGCAATATGATTGAAATCTCCGTTGTTTGTTGAAACGTCAATGCCGAAAAGCGGCATAATAATCCCTCCTTTGTTTTTATTAGGTTGCGTGCAGATATTCTGCGGATTTTTCGCGCATGAAATGCTCAAGCTTGTCTGCGGCAAGACGGTATTCGATAAGTTGCTTTGCACATGCATCATCGCTCGTGATAGCTTGAAGCGCCTCTGTATTTGCCTCTGCAAGCCGTCCCGTGGCGTACATGAGATCACCGCGAGCAATATTCTCGTCAACGCGATCGCTTTCACGACGCTCAAGCATGCCTTCAAGCTTGTCAATACGTCGTAGTACCAAACCGCTGATTATAGATGATGTACCGATAATACCACAGAACGATATGATTATAGCCCACACATCCATTCTCCTCACCTCCATGATACGTTTTCTATATTTTAACGTGTACCAAATGTCTCTGCACGCTTTGTTGTACCATATCATGCCGTCCATTTTGACAAAAATAAAGGAGCGTATCAGTACAAAAGGCACTGATACGCTCAAATATGATATTAATGATAAATTTATTCGCTTCTTAGCGCGATTACGGGATCCTTTTTAGCAGCAACACGCGCAGGAATGAGTCCTGCTATATATGTCAGAAGCATGCTGATAATGACAAGTGCAACAGCACCTACAAACGGAAGCTGCGAAACATTTGCAATATCGGTTATATTTTCAATAATGATGTTGATCGGTATTGAGAGAAGCAGTGTAACGCCGATTCCGATCATACCTGAGGTGAAACCGACAATTAGTGTTTCCGCATTGAATACACGTGCAACATCACGCTTCGATGCGCCGACTGCACGCAGAATACCAATTTCTTTAGTACGCTCAAGTACGGAGATGTAAGTGATTATACCGATCATTATTGAAGACACCACAAGCGATATGGAAACAAACGCGATTAGGACATAGCTTATCGCATTAATGATGGTGGTAACTGACGAAAGCATTATGCCGATATAGTCGGTGTAATTTATCTGACTCGTCTCGTCACGCGATGCGTTATATTCGCTTATTTTGTCGGAAATCAGCTCTTTTGAATCAAAATCCTTCGGGTATATGAGTATACTTGAAGGATCATCGAGGTTGGATACTCCTAGAATGGCGAGATTGCCGTCATACGTTGCATCGGTTGACTGTGCTTCAAGCGCTTGACTAAACATTTCTACGATCTGCTCATCCGGCATACCTGCGCCCTTCATCTGTGCAATAGATGCGCTGACGCTTGCCTGTTCCTCGGAAGGGAGTGTAGCGATATATGCTTCGATATCTGACATGGTAAGCGGTTCGTCAGATTCCTCGGTTTCAAATTTGATTCCCGTGAAGATATCTGTGTCGGGAGTCTCAAGCTGTGCTTTTACAATATCGGAGTCGTTGTTTTCGTTAATAAGTCTTTCCATAAGCGCAGGAAGATATCCGACTGTACCCGAAGCACTGGTCGCGGTTGCTTCCTCGTTAGGACGGATTATACCAACTACAGACAGCTTATGCTCATCGTCAAAGAGCGATTTGATGTATTCATCGTCCTCCGACTTATCGAGCCATGCAGCGCCGTCATGCTCATACTTCGCGGAGCTTGGCAGCAGATAATATTCAAGACTGAGAAGCTCGTCATAAGAATAGCTGGTGGCTTCATCCTGCTCAAATTCACCGTTCATGATGTCATACATCATTCCGTCAAGCGTGGATTGATCTTTAAGACCAAGAGCGAAAAGTGCCATGTCCGAGATTTCATTGTTTTGATTTACGATAATGACAAGCTCGTTCCATTCCTCCGGCATTCTTCCGGCAATTACATCGTACTGATTGTCAAGCAGCTCGTCATTATCAATGAGTTCATCCCAAACCTTCAGACCGCTGCTGCCGCCCATAGATGTCATCATGCTTGACATCTCGCTCATTTGTGTCATTCCCGCAGAATCGAAAACTGTGCTTGGCTCAACCTGTACAAGCGTTTCGCCGTTTCCGTAATCGGTGAGTGTGTATACATTGAGCGGCGTAGAGTAGCCGTATTTTATGTCACTGACAAGTCCGGAAATACCATTCGATTCGTCCTCAATGAATTTTTTGAATGAGGCAAGATCGTTGTCAGTAACCTCGCTCATCATAGCAGAGAGCATATCACCCATTACGTCGCTTGAATATACACGGTCAAGTACACGGTCACTTTCAGCAACCTTCTGCCCCATGAAGTTTTCCATCATTGAAGACATATCCACGGTTTGAGACTCGATCATGATTGGATAGCTTGAAAGTGTGTTTTTCTCGACCTCGTTAATATAGAGAGTGATACCGTTGGAAATGGAGAGTATCAGGGCAATTCCGATTATTCCGATCGAGCCAGCAAATGCGGTAAGAAAAGTACGTCCTTTCTTTGTCATGAGATTGTTAAGCGAGAGACTCATGGCAGTGAAGAAGGACATGGATTTCGTTTTGTCGCGCTTGGTGCTCGCAGGTATCTCGACCTCGGCAGAATAAGGCTCGGAGTCGGAAACCACATTACCGTCAAGCAGGCGTATGATGCGAGTTGAATACTTTTCGGCAATATCGGGGTTGT
>JAZRAB010000120.1:0-4300 GCA_045634345.1 Candidatus Flemingiibacterium sp.
GCCTCTGCCTCTGCGGATGCATCAGCGAGCTGTTCGCCCTGCTTACCCTCGAGGATAGCGTCAGCTAGAACAGAAGAGATGAGCTTGATAGCGCGGATAGCGTCATCGTTACCGGGGATGATGTAATCAGCATCATCAGGATCGCAGTTAGTGTCAACGATAGCAACAACCGGAATACCGAGCTTCTTTGCTTCGAGAACAGCGATGTGCTCTTTTCTCGGGTCAACGATGAATACAGCGTCGGGAAGGCGATCCATGGTCTTGATACCGCCGTAGTTACGCTCGAGATCGTTCATTTCCTTGAGAAGACCTGCAACTTCCTTCTTGGGAAGAAGATCGAAGGTGCCGTCTTCCTGCATCTTTTCGAGAGCGATGAGACGGTTGATAGACTTCTTGATAGTCTTGAAGTTGGTGAGCATACCGCCGGGCCATCTCTCGTTAACATAGTACATACCGGAGCGATCTGCTTCTTCCTTGATAGCGTCAGCAGCCTGCTTCTTTGTACCTACGAAAAGAACAGTGCCCTTTTCAGCGGCGAGATCACGAACGAAGTTATAAGCCTCATCGAACTTCTTAACGGTCTTCTGCAAATCGATGATGTAGATACCGTTTCTTTCTGTGAAGATGTACTCAGCCATCTTCGGGTTCCATCTTCTTGTGTGGTGACCGAAATGTACACCTGCTTCAAGAAGCTGCTTAATGGTGATAACAGACATTTTTATGTCCTCCTTTAGTTTTTTCCACCACCTACGCATATTCGGGAAACTCCCCTTTCGGCGAGAACTTCCGACCTCACGCGGTGTGTGTTATCGCGGCTGTATTTTGTGTCAGCGATGCCGCGGTCGCTGACCGATATATTATACCATAGAATAGTATTTATTGCAATAGTGTTTACATTTTTTTTACATTTATGCTTACGTTATTAAAATACGCCGCAAGAGCAATCCCCTTGCGGCGTGTTCTAACAATCGCACTTCTTATCACTGCACCTTGACGGTATCTGCTCTGCTCTACGCACAAGTATCACATCATCACCGATTCGTTCAATATCACACCAAAGCACACGCACCGGCTCGCATTTAGACAGAGAAAACAGCTTTCCGTCAGATGGCATAATGATCGACACGACTCGGCAGTTGTCTATATCTATTTCCACGTCCGAGACAAATCCGAGCCGCCGACCGTCGCATATGTTGATTACTTCTTTGTTTTTAAGCTCACAAAGACTGCAAATACGCAAAAAAATCACCTCTGCCACAATTTATGCGGCAAAAGTGATTTTTATGCCTTATACTCCAATAAAACGCGCGGCAACCTCATCAAAGCGCGAGTGCTCGATCATACGAAACAGCTGAGCAGTAACATCAACAAAATTATCAACACTCCACCCGTGCACGCCTATATATGCTTCCGCGACATAACGGTGAAGCGCCCGTACCGCTGTAAGTGATGCTATCTCCTGCAGTATCGTCGAATTGGAAAAAGAGCGCGGAAATGCTTTATAGAAAACATGGTTGACAAGCATTTTTTCAAGATAAACATCCATTTTTTCGATTGATTCTAACGTGAATCCGGGTGTATCGGAATTATCGGCGTAATAAGTGGTAACGTCGTCAGCAATCTCCGCGAGCGCATTGCTTGATTTGAGAAGCTTTTCAAAGAGAAGTGCCGCGTCATCGTGCGTCATTACGCGGTACGGTAAAGTAACGCCGAACTCACTCGCCAAATTATTTATGCGCTCATCAATATTATAGGAGCGCTCGGACAGAATCCGGAAAGCCTTTTCGCGTATGGCTTTGTACGTTTCAACATCCATCTGTGCTGCGGCAGGCGCATCAAACTCCTCGTCGAACACTTCAATTTCTGCGCTGACAAAACGCACCGGCTCGTTATCGCGGTAAAGCAATTCCAAAGTGTATTCGCAGCTCGTTGATGTACAGCATTCGTGTATCGGCGCGGTACGGATACAGCGAGGATATCTGCGACATATTTCCGGAATTGCCCCCTCTCCGCATTCACGGTGAAGTGCGCAGTAACCGTCGTCGGTCTGTATAGGACAGCGCCCAAGCCAATTGTATGATATCATTGCATATCTCTCCGGTGTCGGTGAGGGATTGGTTGCCGGACGGAAAGCAATATCGAGTCTTCTGCGAAGCTCGGGAGAGTAGTCCGCGCCTATTATTCTGAAGTAATCGTCCTGCGATAAGGCAATTCCCCATCCGTGACAGCAGGTTGAGCGGCAATCGCCGCATTTACAGGCAAAATCCGAATAATATTCTGGAAATAAAAATTCATGTTTGTACGGCATTGTCTGCCCTCATTTTCTATAAAAATTCTTTTATAGTATTGTAACACATTTTAGAGAGCTGTACAATTCGCAAAATAGAAAAAAACTTATTACAGCAAAAAGTGAATTTTTGTTTGTTTTTTCAATTGCCGTGAAGGAAAAACGTCATATATACTTCAATTTGCAACTTTTTGCAGCGCATCCTGCATATCAAAACATCGGAATGTGAAATATATTACAATGAATGATATATTTGCGTCTCAGATAGTCAGCAAAACGACGATTTCTAGGTTTTTCAAGAAATTTTTCATTAAACCTCTTGCATTCTTTTGCATTGTATAGTATAATATTGGCTAATGAACAAAGGATTTTTGCAATTTACATTTTAAAAAACTGCATTTTACAAGGAGAACAACAATGTTATCATCCATGTCACGCGCTGAGTTAGAGGCAATGAAGTCTGCCCTCACCGCAGAATACGAAAAAACAAAAGCAAGCGGTCTTTCACTTGATATGTCTCGCGGTAAGCCTTGCCGTGAGCAGATAGATATTACCGAGGGCATGCTTGATGTTATCAGTACCCGTGCAGATGCTTTCACGGAAGGCGGCGTTGACACATGCAACTACGGCGGTCTCGAGGGGATCCCGGAAGCTAGGAAGCTCTTTTCTGACCTGCTTGGCATTTCCGTGAAAAATATAATCGTTGCAGGAAACTCCAGCCTTAATCTGATGTACGACGCTTTGGCTCGCGCGCTCATCTACGGAGTTGCCGGCGGTGATGGACCGTGGTGCCGTCAGGGAAAACTTAAGTTTCTCTGCCCTGTCCCCGGATACGACCGTCACTTTGCTGTTACCGAGTCGCTCGGTTTTGAGCTTATACCCGTACAGATGACCGCTGCCGGTCCTGACATGGATGAGGTTGAACGTTTTGTCAGTGATCCCGCTGTCAAAGGCATCTGGTGCGTTCCGAAGTATTCCAATCCCGAGGGAATCACATACAGTGACGACACTGTACGCCGTCTTGCAGCACTGAAGCCTGCTGCCAAGGATTTCCGCATCATGTGGGATAATGCATACGTAATTCACGATATATACGATGATGGCGACAAGCTGCTTGATATCTTTGCAGAAGCAGCAAAGCACGGCAATGAGGATATGATTTATTACTTTGCCTCAACCTCAAAGGTAAGCTTCCCCGGCGCAGGCGTAGCACTCATCGCGGCAAGTGATGCGAATATCGCGCAGATCAAATCCGTCATGACCATACAAACTATCGGCCACGATAAAGTAAACATGCTCCGTCATGTAAAGTTCTTCAAGGATGCCAAGGGTGTGCTCGCACATATGAAAATACATGCAAGTATAATCCGCCCCAAGTTCGAGATAGTACTTAACTCCTTTGAACGCGAGCTTTCAGGAATCGCGGAATGGACTAAGCCGAGAGGCGGTTATTTCATCAGTCTCAACGTACCGGATGGTACTGCCAGGCGCGTGTTCACGCTCTGCAAGGAAGCAGGACTTGTACTGACCAATGTAGGTGCAACATTCCCATACGGTATTGATCCGCGTGACCGTAATCTGCGGATTGCCCCAACATTCCCGACGAACAGCGATTTGCAAAAGGCGTGTGACGTGCTCTGCCTTTGCGTGAAGCTTGCCGCTGTTGAAAAGTTACTTGGATAAAAATTGCCGTAACAGTGCTGTAAATTATAATACTAGTCCCCCTCACAGCCGGAACTTTGCTGTGAGGGGGATTTTCAAATGATTTTGTTTTCAGAAAAGCATTTATACTTCTGTTTTAGCATATTTGATGTAACTTACGTCAAATGTACGTCAAATACCGCTTTTGAAGGCTTTGAAACTAAGAAAAGCCTTGAAATACAAGGCTTTTTCAAGGGTTTTGGATTATTCCCACTCGATAGTACCGGTAGGCTTGGGAGTGAGGTCGTAAAGTACGCGGTTTACCCCCTCGACTTCGGTAATGATTCTATTTGTAATCGTGTGAAGTACAGG
>JAZRAB010000121.1:0-3757 GCA_045634345.1 Candidatus Flemingiibacterium sp.
CAGCTAATATACGTGGAGAAGCAGTCAAGCAGGGCTTGAATCCTGGTGATTTTACCGTTTTGCCCATCACACCCGCTCACACCGGGCAAATGGGTTTGCGAGCACAGAGAAGCGTAACGTTTGACGTTATATACTACCCAAGCACGAAGGATAGCCGCACGGAGTGTCTGAACATTGCCGGGCGCTTACCCTACATTCTTGGCACCGTCAGCACGCCCGAAGGTGACTGTGTGCACGGTACAGGATTTGAATGTACGATAAGTGACGATGTACTACACTGTATAGTACGCTATCTGCATTTTGTGTATGTCCCCAAAAAGGACGATCCAATCGAATCACTAACAATAATACAGGAGGTTTAATACCATGTCAAAGGTCAGCACCGAGGCGTCGTCTGTTCATACGAAAAAGCAGCTGCTCTCCTCGGAAAAATACGCATCTAGACGAGATGTGTTGAGTGCGCTTCTTGAAGACGGTAAATCGTATACAACCGCACAAGTAGACGCGCTCATCGAAAAATTCATGAAAGGTAAGGTAAGATAATATGGCATACGGCGGAGGTACTTGGCTTACCGCGGATAAGGTAATGCCAGGTGCATACATCAATTTTATAAGTGCAGCGAAGGCGACGTCCGAACTCTCCGAGAGAGGAGTTGCGGCAGCGCCTTTTGTGCTTAATTGGGGTCCCGAAAGCACCGTCTTTGATGTGACTGCAAAAGACTTCCAAGAGAAGTGCATAAGCATCTTCGGATACGCTTACGAAGCTCCCGAGATGCTCGCACTTCGTGAAATCTTCTGTCACGCCACAAAAGTTTATTGCTACCGTTTAGGCAGCGGCGCAAAGGTTGCGTCTAATACGTACTGTAGTGCTAAATATCCCGGCACTCGCGGCAACGACATCAACATCGTTATTGCCAAGAGTGTGGATAACGAAGCGCTGTATGAGGTAAGTACGTACGTTAACGGCACTCATTTCGATTCGCAGACCGTTGAGAAAGCGGCCGATCTTGTCGATAACGCTTTTGTGGTGTTCGATAAGGCGGCTACTCTTGCGGAAACTGCCGGTACACCGCTTAGCGGCGGTGCTAATGCAGCGGAGATAACAGGTGAGTCGCATCAAGCATTTCTTGATAAGATCGAGAGCTATTCCTATAATGTCCTCTGTTGCCCTGTAGCAGATGCAACGACCGTCGCTCTTTATGAGAGCTTTAACGCGCGTGTGCGTGATGCGCTTGGCGTAAAGTCTCAACTTGTGGCGTGGCAGTCCGATGCCGACTACGAGGGCGTAATCGGTGCGTGGAATACTGTTACGCATCCTGACATCTCTGGAGTAGGCGCACACATGATCGTTTACTGGCTCGCTGGAGCGCAGGCGGGCACGGCAGTCAACAGATCTATGACAAACGTTCTGTATGACGGCGAACTTATCGTAAATGTGGATTATACCCAGGCGGAGCTTGGGACGGCTATCAACGCAGGTAAGTTCATGTTTCACAATGCGAACGGTGAAGTACGTGTACTCTTGGATATCAACACGCTCGTTACTCTCACCGAAGCGAAAGGCGAAGTGTTCCAGAGCAATCAGACAATCAGAGTTTGCGACCAGATTGCAAACGATGTTGCGGTTCTGTTCAATACACGCTATATCGGCATTGTAGCGAACGACGCTTCCGGCAGAGCTTTGCTTTGGAATGATATCGTTAAGATCTTCCAGACGCTTGAACGTATCCGCGCCATCGAAAAATTTGATCCCGATATGGTTTCAGTAGATGTCGGAAACAACAGAGGAGCCGTGGTACTTACTACCAAGGGACTCCGCATAATTAACGCGATGGTTCAGCTCTATATGAGCACCATTATTCAGTAAAGGAGGTTGTTTAAATGGATAATAAGGTGATGAACACAAACGACGCTCCTGTGGCGAAATTCGCAGAAGTCTTTGTTACACTGAACGGAAAGTGCCACAAAATGCTGATGTGCAAAAATTTTGAGGCCAAAGCAGGAATATCCACGCAGGATGTTCCTCGCATGGGTTCCGTAATCATGGGCAAGAAGCCAACAACTGTGGAACTTTCCTTCACCATGACGATCTATAAGTGCACAGAAATCTTTGACGACGTAATTGATACCTTTATTAAAACGGGTGTCATGCCGGTATTCGACATTCAGACTTCAAACGAAGACCCGTCAACCTCGGTAGGCCGCAGCACCAAGTCTTATAACGACTGCGTACTCGACGGTGATGTTCTGCTTTCTCTCGCCGGTAGCGAGGATGATTTTATCGAGCAGGAGATCAGCGGCTTTGCAGGAAGCTACACGAGAGGCGAAAAGTACAAAAACCCAGCTTATATGTAATTTTTAGGAGGATATTAAAATGGCACAGTCACTTAGCGCATTTATGGCGCAGAACGCAGCTAAGATCGAGAACCGCAAGTATGTTGCCTCCCCTCGTTTTGTGGGGGAGGACGGCAAGCCCATCGAGTGGGAGATCTGCTGTATTAGTGCGGGGGAAAATCAGAAGCTCCGCAAAAACCATACCAGGAGTGTACCCGTAACCGGAAAGCGCGGACAATACACGCAGGAGTTTGATGGAGCGGGTTACCAGGCGGCGCTTGCTGCACGATGCGTTGTATATCCCGATCTCAATGATGCAGGTCTTCAGGAAAGCTACGACACTATGGGCGCGGAGCAGCTTATATCTGTAATGCTTAACTCCGGTGAGTTCGATGGGCTTGTATCCGTAATCTTGGATCATAATGGATTCAAGGATATGGGCGAGCTTGTGGAAGACGCAAAAAACTGATATTGGAGGGCGAAGTAGAGGCGAATTATGCCTACTACGCCCTCCACAAATTTCGCTGGAAGCCGTCCGAATTTTTATCTCTCGATCCATACGAAATGGCCTTTGTGGTCGCGGCAATCGATGTGAGGATCGATAAAGAGAAAAAAGAAGCTGCTGCTATACAGCGGAAACCCAAAAGGCGTAGATGATGCGGAGCATTCGCCCCGCATCACTGTGCTGGAAAGGAGGTATCTATGGCCGGCGTAAAAACCAAGTTGTCACTTCACGACGGCATGACACCAGTGCTGCGGCACATAAACAATGCTATGAAGCTCATGCTCGGTAATCTTGAAGCCGTACAGCGTGCATCCGGCAAGACCGTTGATGTCCAGAATTTTGCTAAAATACGCACAGAACTCGGGGCAGCAGATGCGCGCCTTAATGAGATTGAGCAGAGTTACCGTGATATAAACGATCAACAGGATAAATTAAACCGAAAAATCAGCACGGGAACAAGCGGCGCAGACGGTTTTCTGAAGAAGATTAAGAGCATCGCGACGGCCTATGTTGGTATAAACAGTGTAAAGCAACTCGTTGGATTGTCGGATACGATGACCGGTTCAACTGCGCGTTTGAAGTTGCTTGTTGACGACGACGGAAGTGTAGACGACCTTAAGGCAAAGATCTATGCTTCTGCGCAAGGCGCACGAGCCGGTTATACAGATGTCATGGACACAGTTTCAAAGCTCGGGATTACCGCGGGAAAAGCGTTCAGTGGAACGGACGGAAAAATAAAAACCGACGAAATAATAAAATTCACCGAGGTTCTCAACAAAAACTTTGTTGTTGGCGGTGCGTCTGTCACTGAGCAGGCGAGTGCAATGTACCAGCTCACCCAGGCGATGAGTTCAGGGCGCTTGCAGGGTGATGAGTATCGGTCCATAATCGAGAACGCACCTCTGCTTGCCAAGAGTA
>JAZRAB010000122.1:0-5090 GCA_045634345.1 Candidatus Flemingiibacterium sp.
AATCCTATTGCTGAACCAATACCGTGTATTTTTGAAGCAATATTAACAGTGCTTTTCGATTCATTTACGCTGAATAAGCCAGACAATACCCCTGCTCCCACAGCAAAGGTAGCAATCGAGATAAAAGTCAATATTGCTAAAACACTTGATATAGCATATATTTCCTCAAAAAATAAAAATGAAGTTATTAACAAAAAGATACCCAACCAAACAAGCCAAGTGTTATAAACATTTCTTACTGGACTTTCAGGACACCCCAAAACACTCATAACCATTGTTTTGCTATTATATTTTTTATAAAAGTGTTTCAGTATAAAGGGTAACAGGAACTCTCCTATTATTGTTATACACAAAAATATATTGAAGATTTTACTATAAATCAAACCATTCATTATAAATATCCTTTCGGTCGTGGGAACTCTGTTTTTATACAAAAAGGAAACCCACAACAGATACAAATCTGCTGTGGGTTCAAGTCCTAAATCATTTTCTTTTCAGCAGAGCATTTTAATTGCTTCTGTTCAAAATAGGAGTGTTGTCAAAGTGTTGTCAAAACACCTTGTACACTGCCAAAAACCCAGTAAAATAAGGCTTTTTCGAGGGTTTTGGATTATTCCCACTCGATAGTACCGGTAGGCTTGGGAGTGAGGTCGTAAAGTACGCGGTTTACCCCCTCGACTTCGGTAATGATTCTATTTGTAATCGTGTGAAGTACAGGATACGGGATTTCTTCAATCGTAGCGGTCATAGCATCCTTGGAATTTACGGCGCGGATGATTGCAGGCCATCCCTCGTAACGCTCGCTGTTTCTTACACCAACACTCTTCATATCGGGCATTGAGATAAAGAACTGCCATACATGCTTTGCAAGACCGCTCTTGTCAAATTCTTCACGAAGAATCGCATCAGCTTCACGAAGCGCATGCAGTCTGTCGCGTGTGATTGCGCCAAGGCAGCGTACGCCGAGGCCGGGTCCCGGGAAAGGCTGACGGTCAACCATTTCAGAGGGGAGGCCAAGCGCTCTTCCGACCTCACGCACCTCATCCTTGAAGAGAAGTTTTATAGGCTCAACAAGCTCAAACGTCATATATTCGGGAAGTCCGCCTACATTATGGTGAGCTTTAACCGCCTTTTTGCCGTTGGATTCGAGAATGTCGGGATATATAGTGCCCTGCGCTAGAAAAGAGATGCCGTCAAGCTTGTGTGCTTCCTCGTCGAACACTTTTATAAATTCTCCACCGATAATCTTGCGCTTTTTCTCGGGATCTGCAACGCCCGCGAGTAAATCAAGGAAACGGTCGGTAGCATCAACATAAACAAGATTAGCCTCGAGGCCGTTCTTGAATACCTCGATTACCTGCTCGCTCTCACCCTTGCGCATGAGACCGTGATTGACATGCACACAAACAAGCTGCTTACCGATTGCTTTAATGAGGAGTGCGGCAACTACCGAGCTGTCGACACCGCCGGACAATGCAAGAAGAACCTTCTTGTCGCCCACCTGAGCGCGAACCTCTGCAATCTGCTCCTCGATGAACTTGTCTGCGAGCTCACGAGTGTTGATGCGAGCCATGGATTCAGGACGTACGTTGTTCATATAAAAATCCTCCGTTTTAGTAGCGTCAGCCGTCAAACATCAAGACCGACTTTATAAATTTTATAAATATATTATATCACAACGAAGTATTAATTGCAATGATTAGTTTATAAAAAATTGAAAAAAATATTTGTATATACTTGTATAAAATATTCTACCCAAAGCTACTGTTGATGGCATCATGCTTGATGACTTTAGGCTCATATCAGTTTGGAAAAATGTATACAACAAATTATTGTTTATCGGGGAGTTGATGCTTCGAGCATCGGTGCTCCCATGCGGCGCGTTGCGACGCCTGCCGTATTTGCAGGGGGCTGCTTTGCGCTCAGACGCCGCTCCAATCCGCCCCCTGCCCCCCTGCTCGGCTCGGCTGCGCCGCCTCTTGTATGTTGATAACTGCTATACAAAGGAGCGGCGCCAGCCAAGGAGGTTGGGGATGCAAGTGGCAGGAAACTTCGGCGTTAGCAGGTCACGTTGTGACCTGCGTGTAAGTTCGGCATTGCTGAACTTTATAGCAAGCCGGCGAAGCCGTCTTGCTTGAGATCGGTTCCTGCCCCTTGCCGAGCGGCGGCGATGCCGCCGCGAGCAATATCGGCATGCGGTGCAACGCACCGCATGGAGCATCAACGCTCGGAACACAAAACCACATTAAAACTCAAATTTACATAAAAAATATAACATCGGTCTGTGATTTATCACAGACCGATGCCTGGTTTATTTAATAAGCTTTAGTGCCTTTGCAATTTCCATAATAATGGTAGGAACGAACGCAAGACCTAATGCTACGAAATAGTATACAGGCTCAAGCATTACAAGACCGAACGCAACATTTACAGGTGTAAGTGCAACAAGAAGCGTTAATACAAGCGAACTGAGCGCCGCAAGATTAAGAGTCTTGTTGGTAAACACACCAAGCTTGAATATTGACTTTGCCGAGCGCATATTGAATGCCTGGAACACCTGCGTCATCGCAAGGATGATGAAAGCCATCGTCTGCCCTGCCATTTCGCTGCCGATTACTTTCCAACCGATAAAGTAACCGATAAGCGTCAATGCGGCAAACATGATACCCTGAAGCACCACCTGGATACCGAGTCCGTGAGCAAAAATGCCCTCATTCTTAGGCTTGGGCTTCTTCTCCATAATATCCTTTTCAACCGGCTCCATTCCGAGCGCAATTGCAGGAAGAGAGTCCGTTACAAGATTTATCCAGAGAAGCTGCATGGAAAGCAACGGCGTTTGATGCCATAGAAGCATAGAGGTGAAAACAGTGAAAACCTCACCGATATTTGTACCGAGAAGATATCCGACAACCTTACGGATATTGGCGTAAATGCCGCGCCCCTCGCGCACCGCTTCAACGATAGTAGCAAAGTTATCGTCGGTAAGCGTCATATCAGCGGCACCCTTTGCAACGTCTGTACCGGTAATACCCATAGCACAGCCTATATCAGCCGCTTTGAGCGCGGGAGCATCGTTTACGCCGTCACCGGTCATAGATACGACCTCACCCTGCTTCTGCCATGCTTTGACGATGCGTATCTTATCCTCCGGCGATACACGTGCATATACGGATATCTTGCGAATGCGATTATCAAGCTCATCATCGCTCATTTTCTGAAGCTCTGCACCGGTAATAGCCTCGTCGCCGTCGTTGTAGATCCCGAGATCTTTAGCAATCGCCTTGGCGGTGATTACGTGGTCACCGGTAATCATGACAGGACGTATTCCGGCTTTTTTACAAATCGCAACCGCATCGCGCGCTTCATCACGCGGAGGGTCAATCATACCAACAAGTCCGATAAGTGTAAGTCCGTTTTCAAGAGTGTCGCTATCGGGGTTTTCAGGCAACGCATCAATTTCTTTTGTTGCAACAGCAATAACTCGAAGCGCGTCAGAGCTCATTTCTTCGCACACTCGGCGAGCGTTTTCGATATCGCCTGCTACACATCGTGTGATCAGCATATCAAATGCGCCCTTGGTAATAACGGTGAGCTTGCCGTCTATCTCGTTGACAGTAGTCATAAGCTTGCGATCGGAGTCAAACGGGAGATCGAATATGCGCGGACATTCAGCGTTGATCTCATCTTTATGCATGCCGTTACGTGTAGCGGCAAAGACAATTGAGGTCTCGGTGGGGTCTCCGATATGCTTAACAGTGCCTTCGTTTTCAAAAACTATCGAGCCATCGCAACAAAGTGCGCCGAGTTTGATAAGGCGGCGTATTCCCTCGCCGTTATCATCATTTATATCCTCCGCGATGTCACCTTCAGCAAGCCATCCGCGAACGAGTGTCATACGGTTCTGCGTGAGCGTGCCCGTCTTATCAGAACAGATAACAGACGCGCTTCCGAGCGTTTCAACAGCAGGCAGACGGCGAATGATTGCATTACGCTTAACCATGCGCTGAACGCCAATTGAGAGGACTACAGTTACAATCGCAGGAAGTCCCTCGGGAATAGCTGATACCGCAAGAGAAACCGATGTCATGAACAGCTCCATGGGATGGAGACCGTTAATAAATCCTATAACAAAAATAACCGCGCAGGCCCCAAGCGCTACAAATCCAAGATACTTGCCAAGCTGTGCAAGCTTTCTCTGGAGCGGTGTCTGTCCGTCGGACTCTCCCTCGAGAAGTCCTGCAATCTTACCCATCTCGGTACTCATTCCGGTACCGGTTACAATAGCCTTGCCCGAGCCGTATGAAACGGAGCAACCGGAATAAATCATATTCTTGCGGTCTCCGAGGGGAGAATCCGCAACGACCTCCGCGTGGGCATCCTTTTCGGAAGGTACTGATTCGCCTGTCAAAGCGGATTCCTCGCATTTGAGAGAGGAAGAAGCAATAAGGCGTGCATCAGCTGGGACAAAGTCACCGGCTTCAATCTTAATAATATCTCCTGGAACAAGGTCCGCAACATCAATGATCTCTTCCTTGCCGCCGCGTATGACTCTTGCATGCGGAGCTGATAGATTCTGCAGTGCTTCAAGAGATTTTTCCGCTTTCGATTCCTGAACAACACCCATAACTGCGTTTAAGACAACAATAAGAAGTATAAGCGCCGGTTCAAAAAATTCCTTCGGATTCCGTTCAACGCAGGCAATCACAAAAGAAACTACAGCTGCGGCGATAAGTATAAGGATCATAATATCCTTAAACTGCTCAAAAAAGCGCTGAAGCATCGTCTTTTTCTTTTTCGCACGAAGCTTGTTCTTTCCATGCTTTTCAAGTAAAGCCAATGCCTCTGCATCGCTTAAACCGTTCTCTGAGCTGCCTAGCGACTTAATAAGCTCGGCGAGCTCTATGGAATGTGGTGACATCTACGGTCCTCCTTAAATTTGATATGATTATTATATATGAAATCAAAACTTTTTTCAAGACCACAGTTTATTATTTTACAATATTTTTCACTTTTATTCGCAAGTAGTTAATATACCGCATCATGCGTTCACATGACTGTGTACAGTTGGTATAAAAGCAGTCCTCCAAAAG
>JAZRAB010000123.1:0-1932 GCA_045634345.1 Candidatus Flemingiibacterium sp.
TTTTTGCCGCCCTCCCGCCGGCGCGCGGACTCGCTTTGCTCGTCTGAACAGTGTGTTTTTGTGGCTATGCCACAAATACGGTTTGTCGGCAAAGCCGCCCAAAAAACGAATTTTATTTATTTTTGTTAGTTAGCAATCGGAAATATAGGTGTAAGATACTCGGGGGTATAAAATGGGAAAAACTCTGCTTGAAATATCAAAGGAAATAGGCGTTTCGACCGCCACGATCTCGCGCGTGCTGACGGGTGAGGATTGTGTTTCGCCCGAAACGAGGGATAAGGTGCTTCGCGCCGTCAAGGAAAGCGGATATGAAAAACGCCCCCGCAGAAGGTCAGCCGAGCTTCGTGGAAGCGGCACCGTTCTTGTCATAGCGGGTCAGCTTCATAACCCAATAATTCTCGGATTCATTGACGGCATCCGCCAAAGACTTGCCAAAGAGGGAATGCGCACCGTTATCTCGCTTAGCGATTATGACACGTCTACCGAATGTGATGCGCTTAAATACGCCTCTAAAAACGGTTTTTCGGGCATATTTTTGCTCAATGCAATCGAAAGCAAGAAGCTCGTTTCTCTGATCCCCGATATAAAAACGCCGATGATATTCGTCAACCGTTTTTTACGTTCTGCAGATACCGACGTTGTGACGGTCGATAATTACCGTTGCGGTTATCTTGCCACGGAGTATCTTATTCAGCGAGGGCACAGACGCATCGCACATATCGCGGGTCCCGCGACCTCGGTTACCTGCCGCGACAGAACGCAGGGTTATTTTGACGCCATGCGCGAGCACGGCATCAGCATAGACAAATCCTTTGTTTTTTACGGCGACCGCAGATATAAGAGCGGGTGCGAATTTGGCGCACAGATCGTTGATATGCCGCCCGAAAAGCGATTCAGCGCGGTTTTCTCAACCACGGGACTTATGGCTGCGGGAATGGTTGACACTCTGCGCGGCTACGGCATTCGCGTGCCCGACGACATAAGCGTTGTCTGCAACGACGATTACAGCCGCGATTATATGCCCTGTCCGATAGATTTCACAACCTTCGAGCAGGATCCGATACTGATGGGCACCACGGCGGCGGAATTGCTCCTTGAGAGAATTGCTTCACCCACGAGTGCGCCAAAACGAATGGTCTTCCCACCCGTGCTTATCGAGCATAATAGCGTGGTTCTAAAAAGATAAATATTGAATGACTTCCGCGTAAAACGCGGAAGTCTTCATTTTTTATTTCATATAAAGTCCGCCGTTTACGTCGATGATATCGCCGGTGATATAGGACGAAAGATCGGAGGAAAGGAAGAGAACTGCGTTTGCAATGTCATCGGGAGTACCGAAGCGACACATAGGAATGGTCAGCTTGGGATCGTCCTTGGGGTCGGTGAGCCAGGAAAGACCCTGTGCCATAGCGGTGAGGGTTCTGCCGGGGCATACGCAGTTGGAGGTGATGTTGTACTGACCGCCCGAAAGAGCGAAGCACTTGGACATATTGAGAACAGCTGCCTTTGCGGAGGAGTAAGCGCAGGAGGAGGAACGTCCGCCGCGCTCGCCTGCCATCGAGGAGATGTGAACGAGCTTACCGTAGTTCTGCTCCTTCATGATCTCGTAAACAGCCTGAGTGCAGAAGAATACGCTCTTGATGTCGATGGTCTGCATCTTGTCCCAGTGCTCAATGGTGATCTCGTCAACGCGCAGAGTGCCGGTGAGACCTGCGTTGTTTACCCAGATGTCGATTCTGCCGTAAATATTACGCATAGCCTCGATCTCCGACTTGAGGTTGTCGAAATCGGTAACGTTGAAATACTTGAAGGATGCTTCGTAGCCCTCGGCGCAAAGAGCGTCTGCGGTAGCCTGACCCTTCTCGGTGTTAATATCTGTAATGATGACCTTTGCGCCAAACTCAGCGAGTCTGCGTGCAATAGCCTCGCCGA
>JAZRAB010000124.1:0-4660 GCA_045634345.1 Candidatus Flemingiibacterium sp.
CGCCAAGCACACCGCCCTGAATAGCAGCGCCGATAGCTACGCACTCATCGGGGTTGATGCCCTTGAAGGGTTCCTTGCCGATGAAATCCTTAACCGCATCCTGAACTGCAGGGATTCTGGTCGAACCGCCAACGAGAAGCAGCTTGTCGATCTGAGCTACGGTAAGACCGGAGTCGGCAAGTGCCTTCTTTGTGGGAGTCATTGTGCGCTCAACGAGGTCAGCAGTAAGCTCATTAAACTTCGCTCTTGTGAGAGTACCGTCAAAGTGCTTCGGACCTGTTGCATCAGCGGTAATAAACGGAAGATTGATGTTGGATGAAGTCACGCCGGAAAGCTCAATCTTTGCCTTTTCAGCCGCTTCCTTGTGTCTCTGAGGCGCCATCTTATCGTTACGGAGATCAATGCCGTTTTCACGCTTAAACTCCTCAGCGATCCAGTCGATTACACGTGCGTCGAAATCGTCACCGCCGAGCTTGTTGTCACCGTGTGTTGCGAGAACCTCGAACACGCCGTCGGAAATTTCGAGAATGGATACGTCGAATGTACCGCCGCCAAGGTCGAATACCATGATCTTCTGCTCTTTTGCATCCTTATCAACGCCGTAAGCAAGCGCCGCTGCGGTAGGCTCGTTTATGATACGCTTTACGTCAAGACCTGCGATCTTACCGGCATCCTTTGTAGCCTGACGCTGTGAGTCGGTGAAGTATGCGGGAACAGTAATTACCGCCTCGGTAACAGTTGTGCCGAGATATGCCTCCGCGTCAGCCTTCAGCTTCTGAAGGATCATTGCGGAAACCTCCTGGGGAGTGAATTTCTTGTCGTCAATAGCAACCTTGTAATCAGATCCCATGTGACGCTTGATAGAAGAAACGGTACGGTCAGGGTTAGTGATAGCCTGACGCTTTGCTACCTGGCCTACCATACGCTCACCGGTCTTGCTGAATGCAACGACCGAAGGTGTAGTGCGTGCGCCCTCGGGATTTGTGATAACTGTGGGTTCGCCGCCCTCAAATACAGCGACGCAAGAGTTTGTTGTACCTAAATCTATACCAATAATCTTTCCCATAATAAATACTCCTTTAAAATTTAATTAATGTAATTTAATTGTTTTATAAATTAATTTGCCACTTTTACAAGCGCCTCACGAAGAACACGCTCACCTTTTTTATATCCCTTTTGGAATACCTCAACGATCTCGTTCTCGCCGTAATTTTCATCGTCTATGTGCATCATCGCATTGTGTATCTGCGGATCAAACTGTTCGCCTGCCGCACCAAATTCGGTGACACCGATTTTTTCAAATGATTCCTTTGCGCTCTTGAAAATAAGCTTTATTCCGTCCGCAAGCTGCACACCGTCGCTGTAAGCCGCCGCACGTTCGAGATTGTCAATGACCGGAAGTATCGCGGAAAGCGCATCGGCATATGCATCGGCGTAGATTCCCTCTCGCTCCTTTGCGGAACGTCTGCGGAAGTTGTCGTACTCTGCCGCACAACGAAGATACTTGTCGTTTACCTCGGAAAGCTCGCCCTGCGCTTTTTCAAGTGCGGATTTTGCATCTGTAAGTTCTGCAGTGAGCTTTTTATTCTCATCCTTCAACTGCTTTTCTTCACGCTTCTTATCTTTTTTTGTCGTATCGTCAGTAGCGCCGCCCTCGGTCTCGGCGAGAATTTCTTCCCACTTTTGTTCCTTGACCTCCTCCGGCGACATATCTTTTTTCTTATCGTCTGCCATTAACTGTCCTCCTCTGTATTACTGTGTTCCATATCAAGCAAGCCGCTCGGATCGAGCATACTGCTGATGTTTTTTGACATATAGTCAACGAGCGTAACCACCTTTGAGTAGTCCATTCGTCTCGGACCGATAACTCCGATCGCGCCGATAACGCGATCCCCCGATTTGACGGTGCGGAATATAAGCGACGAGTTGTTCATCACCTCAACGGCGTTTTCCGAGCCGATATACACATTCGTTCGGTCAGAAGCATCAACCGAAAGTACCTCACGAAGATCATCCTGCTTGTCAAACAATCCGAGCATATCGCGTACACGATCTATGTCGGAATATTCGGGGTAATTCAGAAGATTGTTCACGCCATCGTACATAAGCTCGCCGTCATCAGCTTCGCCGACTGTTTCATATATGGTGCTGATGATCGGATTTATCAGCCGTTCGCCGTCCGGAACTCTCCTTTGCATATCGAGTATCACCGGAAGCGTTATACCGTCAAGATCGAGCCCCGACACACAGTCATTAAGGACTGTTGTCAACCGTTCAAGCGTATCGCGCGAGACATCAAATCCAAGCCGCACCTGACGGGTTTTCACCGTACCGCTTGCAGTCAGCATAACGAGAATAAAGCTTCGCTGCGAAAGGTACATCGCATCGAACCTTGCCACTGTCTGTCTTGCAGGAGCACGCTTCAGTGCCACACCCGTATAATTGGTGAGCATACTCATAAGCTTTGTCGCTCGGTCAAGAATACGGTCAAGCTCAGCCGCTTTAAGAGTTTGAAGTTTATTTAACTCTCCAAGCTCCGCTTGCGTCATCCGGTACTGCTGCATAAGCTGGTCAACATAAAAGCGGTAACCAAGCTCGGACGGTATTCGTCCTGACGATGTATGAAGCTGTTCAAGATAACCCATGTCCTCAAGCTCTGCCATCTCGTTTCTTATTGTAGCAGACGAGAAGGCGATCTGCTTATACTGGGTCAGGTACTTCGAGCCGACCGGCTCGCCTAGATTAATGTGCGTATCAATTATCGCTTTAAGTATCGCCTTTTTGCGTTCGGATAATTCAGTGCTTTTCTCCGACATACGCACACCTCCCATTTCAAGTAGCACATGACTCCATTTTCAGTGCCATTTTAGCACTCTCGCTTAATGAGTGCTAAGAGCTTGTAATTAGTATACCCCTTTTTATTGCCAAAATCAAGACAATAACATATATTTTGTGTTAACAATTTGTAAATGCGCGCGCACTCACGCCCTGCAGAGTGCCACGGATTGATCAAATACTCATTAATACTTCATTTTAAAAGTTTCTTTCATCTATATACGAAAACAGATATATTTTATATGTTATGACATTATGTATCCAAAAAACAACTGTCAACCCTCACAACACCTTTTTTCTCAAAAAAGCCGAAAGCTCCGCTTTATATATCCACTTTCACCGCATCGCCGTATATCTGTGCAATTTATATAATATGTACGAAAAATCTGAAATCGAAAGTTTGCACTTGCAATTTGAGAATTTTGGGTGTATAATATGTAAAGTGTTTATTCATATTTTTAGAAAGGTTTGGTTTACTTAACATGGAAGTTTTATTTGAAAACTTTAGTAACTTCGATGTGAAGCAGGTAATAATGTGGATCATCGGCGGCATACTTATTTTTCTCGCTATCAAAAAGGAAATGGAGCCAACGCTTCTTCTTCCTATGGGCTTTGGCGCGATTCTCGTGAACATCCCAGGCTCAACCGCTGCAGCAGAAGCGATACATGATGCTATAGGCAATGTTGTATCGGAAGCAGGTCCGCTGCGTACCCTTTATGAAGCCGGTATTGCAAACGAGCTATTCCCTCTTATACTCTTTATCGGCATCGGCGCAATGATCGACTTCGGTCCGATACTCTCAAACCCCAAGCTGATGGTATTCGGCGCGGCGGCACAGTTCGGTATCTTCTTTACCCTTTGTCTCGCTTCAATATTCTTTGATATCAAGGATGCGGCATCAATCGGTATTATCGGCGCGGCAGACGGACCTACCGCTATCGTTGTCGCACAGCAGCTCAAGTCAAACTTCGTCGGCCCGATCATGGTTGCGGCATACTCATATATGGCGCTCGTGCCAATCATTCAGCCGCCCGTAATCAAGCTTCTTACCACCAAGAAAGAACGCATGATCCGTATGCCGTACAAGCCGACAAATGTCAGCAAAACGACTCGCATTCTCTTCCCAATTATAATCACAATAATCGCCGGTATATTCGCACCTTCCTCGGTTTCGCTCGTAGGTTTTCTTATGTTCGGAAACCTCATCCGCGAGTGCGGAGTGCTTGATTCCCTCTCCGAAACCGCGCAGAAGGTACTCGCCAACCTCATCACAATATTCCTCGGTATCACAATTGCATCCCAGATGCAGGCTGAACAGTTCCTCGCACCGCAGACACTTCTCATTCTCGGACTCGGCCTGTTCGCGTTCATATTTGATACCGCAGGCGGCGTAATCTTCGCTAAATTCCTAAATCTCTTCTTAAAAGAAAAGATCAACCCCATGATTGGTGCTGCAGGTATCTCCGCATTCCCGATGGCAGGCAGAATCGTACACAAGATGGGACTCAAGGAGGATCCTCAGAACTTCCTTCTCATGCAGTCCATGGGCGTAAACGTATCGGGACAGATCGCATCCGTTATCGCAGGCGGTCTTATACTCAACTTCTTTATGTGATAGGGGGATTTGATAATGTTTAAGCTTTTATCTTTAATAGCGTCATCCATCGGTATCATCGGCGGTGCGGACGGGCCTACCGCGATAATGGTTGCAGAGAGCGATTTTATGTTTGAGCCTATGAATTTCGTCAAGAATTTAAGCTACATGGGAATCGGCATGCTCGGCATCTTCATCGTAATCGGACTTATAATGATCGTGACCTTTGT
>JAZRAB010000125.1:0-41815 GCA_045634345.1 Candidatus Flemingiibacterium sp.
AAATAGCGCTCGGTATTTTTGCACATGGTTGCGAAAAGTTCCTTTTTCTCTTTATCGGTAAGAGATTTAAGCATATTAAGCTCGACGAATTTTTCTTCGGCATAAGCAAGATCGAGGCTGAATGCTGCATCAAGAGCTACATCGATCTCGCGTGCGGCGCGAGAAATGAGAGGATAAATGCTATCCGGAATCTTTCCTGCCATTACAGGAATAAGCGAGTTGTTACGGAATGCGGCGTTGCACTCTACGATCGTTCCATAGGGGAGATTGGGGATTTGTCCGCGGTTGGGAACATTGATATTTGTAATCATGGTGTCAAGTCCAAGGAGCGCTCGCATCTGAAGTGTGCCTTCCTCTCCCGTTTCTTTTAATTCCCACTTATCTTCGCCGGAAAGCAAGCGCTCGCTGCTTGCAAGACGGTCAACGAGATTTTCTTTTCTCCAGGAAACAGGAGTCAGCGCAAATTGCCACTTTTCGTAATCCTTGAGATAGTCTTCAAAATCCATAAATTCAGCAAGGTGTCTGTCTCCGGCGGCAGCTATGTAACCGAAACGGCGGAAAAGATCCATGCGCACTTTGGCATCACTGGAAAAAAAGTCGTTAAGCCAGTTGCCGAGTCCGCCCTTATTGTAACCGCTGTCGTGATATTTGTTGACAAAACGAGTGTAAACTTCAAATAAATCCTTGCCCTGATACTGTGCCGAAGTGAACCATGTAAAATGGTTGACGCCGACTACATTTACTATAACATCCTGACGGGGAACATCTGCAATACCCTCCATCGCTTCAAGCGCACTTGCAAGGAGTTTCTGCGTACCAAAAACCTCGTGGCAGCAGCCATAAGCACGAATCTCGGGAAATTCGCGGTAGAGCGCACCTATACTTGCCGACATAGGATTGGTGTAGTTTATAACCCAAGCATTCGGGCAATATCTACGGACATTTGCGGCAATCTCGCGCATCATAGGTATGGTTCGCAGCGCGCGTATAAATCCGCCGGGACCGGCAGTATCACCAACGGATTGGTAGATGCCGTATTTTTCGGGAGCGTGAACATCCGATTCCATCTCATCAAAGGTTCCGGGAAGAATGGAGATAATGACAAAGTCAGCATCTGTCATAGCTTCCTTTGCTGTTTCGACAGCTTTATAGTCCCAATTTTCACCGGGGAAATTTTTGCCTATAAGCTCGTTGTTGCGCGCAGCATCAAAATCAATGTCGTAAAGATATACAGTTCCGGACATATCATCTGTTTTTGCGAGGTCGTTCATAAGCGTCCAAGCCCAACCGCGAGAACCTCCGCCGATATAAGCTATTTTCAGGTCTTTAACAGAATTGTTTTCGTAAATCATAAAAATACCTACCTTTTGTAATTTTGGTAATTTAATTATATCAACACTTGCGTTGATTTCATAGTAAAATCTTGTCTACCTGATTTTGCTTTTGCAAAATATTGCTCTTTTTTATCAACTATATTGAAGATTTATATCATTTATTCGATAACCAGAGCAATATTTTCCAAAAACCCAATAATGAAAACAATATTATGCTATCTTTTTTATGAGAGCTTGTTTACAATATAAAATATATTATACTAAAAAAGGAGATGCAAAAGTGATTAAAATATTACAATATGGAGAAGGAAACTTTTTACGTACCTTCGTTGACCCTTATTTTCATACCTTAAACGGCGAAGGCGGAGATTACGGGGTGTATGTGGTCACGCCGATACCCACTGTTAATAATGGCGCTTTTGAGTATTTTGAAAAGCAGGATAATAAATATCACATCATTCTGCGAGGCTTTGAGAACGGTGAGGTATGCGAAAAAATTTGCCGTGTTGACTCTTTGGAGAGGGTTATAGATCCTTTTGAAGACCACGATTCATATATTAAGCTTGCAAAGGACGCGGAACTGAAAATTATCATTTCCAACACTACCGAGGCGGGTATCTGCTATAACGAAAATGATAAAATTGAGGGCTTTGAGGAGATCACATACCCCGCAAAGCTGACAAAATTTCTCTATGATCGCTTCAATGCCGGCCTTGAAGGAGTTTATATTCTGCCGGTCGAGCTTATTGACAACAACGCCGATGAGCTGAGACGATGCGTTGACAAATATATAGAGCTGTGGGACCTGCCAGACGGGTTCAAATGCTGGAATGCCACAGAGAACTTCTATTGCAACACCCTTGTAGACCGTATCGTTTCGGGATATCCCCGCGACGAAAAAACAAAAGAGCATCTCGAAGCTCTTCTTGGTGAGGCTGACCGACTCATGGCAGTAGGCGAACCGTTCGGACTTTGGGCGGTAGAGAAAAAGGGCGAAATTGAAAAATATATTAAAGAGGGCATGCACAATATCGAGGTGGTTTTGACCGAGGATATTGGCTATTACAAAAAGAGAAAGGTGCGCGTACTGAACGGAAGCCATACCAATCTCGTTCCTGCGGGAATTATGCTTGGTGCCCAAACGGTATACGACTGTATGACAGACGCACGGCTTTCTGCTTTTGTTGAAAACACTCTGAAAAATGAAATAATTCCTTATGTATCAAGTGATATCGCGGCGACAACCGTTTTTGCTGACAGCGTAAAGGAAAGATTTTTAAACCCATTCCTTAATCATTTGCTCGTCAGCATCTCGCTCAATTCTATCTCAAAATGGCGTGCGAGAGTTCTGCCGTCGTTTAAGGATTACTATGAAGAACACGGTAGAATAGCGCCGTATATTACAGTCGGATTTTCTTACCTTATGGCACTTTATTCAAGTGTGGAAAAGGTCGGAGACAGCTATTATGTGCAGATTGAAAACCGCAGAATACAGCTTTGTGACGAGACCAGGTATCTTGAATACTTTGCGGAAAAACTTCCAATCAGAGAATTTATGGCGGATACAAGCGTTTGGGGCGAGGACCTGACAAAGTACGAGGGCTTCTGCGAGGCGGTAATTAATAATGTCGAGAAAATTAAAAACGGAGTTTGCCTGATATAAAATGGAAAGTGTAATTATTAATGAGAGGGATAATGTTGGCGTGTGCCTTGAGGGAAACGCTAATATCCCAGCAGGACATAAATTTGCTCTGCGTCCTATCAGTGAGGGCGAATACGTCATCAAATACGGCGAGGTAATTGGCAGGGCAACAAAAAATATTGCCGAGGGGGAGTGGGTTCATACTCACAACCTTCACTCACACCTTGACGAGGGCGTGGAATACACATATGAGTTCAATGCAAGAACACCCGTGGTGGGTAAGTATACATTTCGCGGCTATAAGCGCAAGTGTGGGCGTGCGGGGATACGCAACGAAATATATATAATCCCGACAGTTGGCTGTGTTAACAATGTTTGTATGCGCCTTGAGAAAGCGGCTCAAAAATTTGTGCGCGGCAGTATCGACGGTATTTTTGCCCTTACTCATCAATTCGGCTGTTCGCAGCTTGGCGATGATAACGAAAATATCAAAAAGCTTTTGTCAGCTATAGCCCTTAACCCCAATGCAAGCTATGTGCTTTTCGTGGGACTTGGCTGCGAAAACAATACTTTGGACGGAATAAAAGAATATCTCGCACCGTATGGCAGAGATAATATTGAGTATTTTAACTGCCAGGATGTTGATGATGAGCATGAATACGGACTTAATATTCTCAAAGATTTTGCCGAGAGAGCAAGTCTGCTGCGCCGCGAGGAGATAGACCTATCAGAGCTTTGCATAGGACTTAAATGCGGCGGTAGTGACGGTTATTCCGGACTCACTGCAAATCCTCTTGTGGGAAGAATATCCGACATAGTTGTGGGAGCCGGTGGCAGTGCTGTTCTTACCGAGGTTCCTGAAATGTTCGGAGCCGAGCAGATACTTATGAATAAATGCAAGGATGAAGAGGTTTTCAAGAGATACAGGCAAATGATAGTCGACTTCAAGGCTTACTATACTCGCCAGGGATTTCCGGTGTATGAAAATCCCAGTCCAGGCAATAAAAAGGGAGGAATAACGACTCTGGAAGAAAAATCCTTGGGATGTATCGAGAAAGCAGGTACGGGAGAGATAGTTGACGTGCTTGACTACGGAGAGCTGATAAAGGAATGTGGTATCTCGGTGCTGAATGCTCCCGGAAACGATCTTATTGCCGCAACTGCCCTGGCGGCAAGCGGTTGTCAGCTTGTACTTTTCACTACCGGAAGAGGAACGCCCTTTTCCACCTTTGTGCCTACATTGAAGATCGCTACCAACAACAATATTGCTGCGCATAAATCAAATTGGATAGACTTCAATGCCTACTCAATGGACGAGGACGGTTTGTTTGATCTTATTATTAAAACTGTAAACGGAGAATACGTCTGCAAAAGCGAAGATGCAAGAGAGATTGCATTTTATAAAACGGGGGTAACCTTATGAGCTACATAAAGAATAATTTTTTATTGACAAATAAGACGGCAGAGCACCTGTATTTTACTTATGCCAAAGATATGCCGATATTTGATTATCACTGTCACTTGCCCGAGGCGCAGATCCTCAACAACAAACCATTTAATGATATTTTTGAGATCTGGCTGGCAGGAGATCATTATAAATGGCGTTTGATGAGAAATTACGGCATAAATGAGAAATATATTACGGGAGATGCGTCAAATAAGGAAAAATTCCTTACCTACTGCCGCGTACTCGGAACGGCGTTCGGGAATCCGCTCTACCACTGGTCACAGGTCGAGCTGAAGGAGTTTTTTGGTTGCGAGCTGGAGATCAACGAGGATAATGCGGAGGCTATATGGGAGGAGTGCAACGCTTACATAAAAGCCAACAATATCACCCCACAGAAGCTTATTGAAAGCTCGAATGTTACCCACCTTTTTACAACAAACGAGATATTTGATGACCTTTCCACCTTCTCCGCAATCGCACAAAAAGGATACAGGTTCAAGGTAATTCCCGCTTTCCGCGCCGATAAGATAATGAATATTGAGGCTGAAAGATATAATGAATTTATCGCAAAGCTTGGAGAAGTGAAGGACTTACAAGAGCTTGAAGCCAAGATAGAAGAGCGGTTGACGAAATTTATTGAAGTCGGAACAACGGCGGCGGATGTGGCGCTTCAAAGAGTATATCCCATATCCGATAGAACTGCGGCCCAAGAAATATTCGCAAAACGTCGCAGCGGTGAGGCGGTAACAGAAAGAGAAAGCGAAGTGTTCAAGGGATACCTGACATATTTTCTCTTTAAGCTGTACGCAAAATACAATATTGCCACAGAACTTCATGTCGGAGCTATGCGAAATAATAACAGCGTAATGCTCGAAAAACTCGGACTTGACACAGGCTTTGACAGTATTGCCGAGGACAATTCCATAAAATATATGTCCCGACTTTTTGACAGACTTAACAGCGAAAACTCTCTGCCAAAAACTGTCGTATTTAATCTCAATCCTAAAATGAACACCGAGATAATGACTCTTATCGGATCATTCCAGAATGACGAAGCGCGTGGAAAACTCCAATTTGGCCCTGCTTGGTGGTTCCTCGATAATAAGGTGGGAATGGAGAGACATCTCGAAGACCTTACAGCAACGGGGCATATAGGAGCTTTCATTGGTATGTTGACTGACAGCCGTTCTCTGCTTTCATATCCCCGACATCATTATTTCAGACGCATTCTCTGCAACTATCTCGGCGGTATGATGGAACGCGGTGAGATGACGGCAAACGAGGAATTCGTCGGAAAAGTAATAAAAGATATTTGCTATTATAACGCTATCAATTATTTGGGAATGAATATCGGCTGATTTTTCTGTACTGAAAAAGATATAACTTTAGAATTACCATTCCTATTAAACCGGCCGCTATGGCTACTTTAGTATGTTCGCGCATATGCGATATCGTATTGTGTTCACAAGCAAAAAAGTCTTGCTGATATATTTGATTATGCACCCCAAAAGTGTTTAACTTTTGGGGTGCATATCATAAGTTGCTGTATTTTTTCTTTTCTGTGACACAATCACATAAAAGTGATGTAAAATAGTGTATAATATAAATGTAAAATAATTCTGCACAGGAGAAAAGCTATGGAACATATTTATGATATGATAATAATAGGCGGCGGACCTGCCGGATATACGGCGGCTCTCTATGCATCACGTGCCGGACTTGATACAATTGTTATTGAAAAAATGTCAATTGGCGGTCAAATGGCAATTACCGATATTATCGACAATTATCCCGGATTTGAAGAGGGAATAGACGGGTTCACGCTCGGTATGAAAATGCAGGCAGGGGCGGAGCGCTTCGGCGCAAAAACAGAATATGCGGATGTAAAATCGGTAGCGCTTTCGGGAAAGATAAAGCGAGTCGTTACATCAACCGGTGAGTTGTTGGCGTACACTGTCGTTATTGCGGCAGGAGCGAATCCGAGAGAGCTTAAGATAGATAGAGAACGCGAGCTTATCGGGCGTGGCGTACATTACTGTGCACACTGCGACGGACGGTTTTACAAAGATAAGGCAGTCGTAGTGGTCGGCGGAGGAAATACCGCGGCAGCGGATGCACTGTATCTTTCAAACCTTGCCAAAAAGGTTTATGTAATTCACAGAAGGGACACGCTTCGTGCGACAAAAATATACCACGATCCGCTTATGAGGACTGACAATGTTGAGTTCATATGGAACAGTACGGTATCCGATTTTATTTTAGATAATGGCAAATTAGTTGGAGTGAAAATAACGGATAAGATAGATGGAACGGATCAGGAACTGAATATTGACGGAGTTTTTGTGAGTATCGGCAGAAGACCGGCAACTGAATTTTTAGCTACTGATATCTTGCTTGATGACGGCGGATATATTGTCGCGGATGAAACGACGAGGACGAGTATTGATGGCGTATATGCGGTCGGGGATATAAGAACAAAGGCGGTGCGCCAAGTGGTGACAGCAGTTTCGGACGGTGCAGTCTGTGTCCATTTCGCGGAGGAATATCTGGCAAACATGGATTTGAAGTAAAGCAGTATTTGTATCTTAAATAATCAGACATAAGGAGTTAAACCGTTGACACATAACAGTGTTGACGGTTGCCTTTTTATATCTTAAATTATTAATACGCTTTTGCGTGACAAGATGATTTTCGGAAAATAATGCGGTAATTATGAAAAAAATGCCAAAAAGATTCAAGGTTGAGCGCTATTACCGAAAATATTTTTGTCTCTATCGATTTAGCAGAGTAAAACGAGAAAATTTTTTTCTTTGAAAAAATTTCAAAGAAAAAAATAATTATATTTGTCGATTGTATTTACTTTTTCTGATAATTTGTGTATAATTTTATAGAAATGGGGGATTTAATATGGATTCGATTGATTATGAAATTTTGACATGCTTAAAGGAAAATTCAAGGGAAAATGCAACCAATATAGGTGCAAAGATCAATTTATCGACTTCTGCCGTGATTGAACGAATAAAGAAAATGGAAGCCTCGGGACTGATTGAACAATATACAACGATAATCAATCAGAGCATTTTGGGACGAGAGCTTATGGCATTTATATACGTCAGCCTTGAACACCCTAAATATTATGATGAGTTTGTTAAGCGCATTAACGAAAATGATTCGGTGGCTGAGTGTTATTATATTGCCGGGGATTTTGATTTTATATTAAAGGTAGTAACTAAAACAGGGCGCACACTTGAAGAAATTCTTAAATATGTGAAATATATAAACGGCGTGTCAATGACCAGAACCTCTGTTGTGCTTTCAACAAACAAGAGAGATGTTTGCATACTGCCTGAAAAGACAGTGCATTGATATTTACACATTTAAGCAAAACAGAGGAAAATAATGATGGAAATTATAACTAAAATAAATACAGCTGTAAATAATGTCGTGTGGGGGCCGATAATGCTTGCGCTTCTTATCGGAGTTGGACTTTTCCTGTCTTTAAGGCTCGGATTCCCACAGTTTCGCAGATTTTGGTATATACTGAAGAATACCATACTTGGTGTATTCTCAAAACAGCAGCATGCAAAAGATGAATCCGGAGTAAGTCCGTTTCAGGCTGTGGCAACTGCTATGGCAGGTACCATCGGCACTGGAAGTATCGCCGGACTTGCAACTGCTATTGTTACGGGCGGCCCCGGTGCGTTGTTCTGGATGTGGGTGAGCGCGCTTCTTGGTATGGTAACTAAATATTCGGAAATTGTTCTTTCACTGAAATTCCGCGAAAAGAATGCCAAGGGCGAGTGGGTCGGCGGCCCGATGTATTACATAAAAAACGGGCTTGGCGTAAAATGGCTGGCAGCTTTGTTTGCAGTATTTGCCATGATCGCTTGTCTCGGCACCGGAAATGCCACGCAGTCAAACTCAATAGCTATTGCTTTGGAAAGTACGATGGGAGTCAAGCCGTGGATCACAGGTATCGTTTTAACGATTATTGCGGCAAGCGTTATTTTGGGCGGTATGAGGCGTATCGCATCGGTAAACGAGAAGATGGTTCCGTTTATGGCAATACTTTTCGTTGTATGCTCGGTTGTTGCACTTGTTTTGAATATTGACAAGGTTCCTGCAGCGTTTGCGCTTATATTCAGAGAGGCGTTCAACTTCAAAGCAGCTGCCGGCGGAGCCGCAGGATACGGTATTATGACCGCGATGCACTATGGATTTTCACGCGGAGTATTCTCAAATGAAGCCGGGCTTGGAAGTGCGCCTATTGCGCATGCCGCATCAAGCACTAAAGATCCTGTAAAGCAAGGTCTTTGGGGAATGTTTGAGGTGTTCTTTACCACTATTATAATATGTACTCTTTCAGGTTTGGTTGTTCTGACCGCAGGTCAGTGGAACACCGGAAATTATGAGGGAGCCGCTTTAAGCATTGCCTCATTTAATTCTATTATTCCCGGAGTAGGTGGAATCGGAGTTACGCTGGCTACCGTTTTCTTCGCGTTGTCCACGATTTTGGGATGGGCATACTATGGAGAGGTGTGTGTCGGATATTTATTCCGTAACAGCAAAAAGGCAGTTTTTATATATAGATGTGTATATGTTTTGATCGTATTCATCGGCACAGTTGGTGAGCTCGATCTCATATGGAGCATTTCCGAAACAATGAACGGACTTATGATAATCCCCAATTTGATTGGTATCTTAGGCTTGTTTAAGATAGTGAAAAATCTTACAGCTGAGCATTTCAGTAATTTGACAAATAAGAAATAAAAATCGCATCCGCCAATGGAATGATCTTGGTTCAAGGTCACTTCATTGGCGGACGTGTTTTTTATTCAGTAAATTATTATATGTGGGATTTTCTGTTGGCGTTACCAAGCTTCGATACATGCAGAATAATGCTGATTATAATTGAAGCAAAGCTTACGCCGACCGCGATGCCGAGTGCGATGCCGAGGGTTGCTTTTGCGTAGGAGAGAAATTGTTCTTCGTTGTAGAAAAGCAGATAATAAATTGTGTAGTACAGTCCGCGTCCGGGGACGATCGGTATAGCGCATGGAAACAGAAAAATCACTGACGGCGCATGCAGTATTCGTGCAAATGATTCGGAATAGAGCGCCATGAAAAGGGATGAAGTGAACGCTGCGATCATAGGCTCGGAAACAATGAGTGCGGTTACTTCATAGACTGCGGATGTCAGAAGTCCACCGAGTGCTGCCCAAGGAAGTCGATTGCTTCTGACCTGGAACATCAACGAAAAGCCGATAGTTCCGACAATAGATGTAATAAGACGGATTATTATACCGAGAAGCACATCGTGTGGGATATCAAACGGCATCAGAGTCCACCTCCCACGAGAAGAATAGCAAGTGAGTAGCCAATAGCTATCATAATAGCTATGACTATTGCTTGTACGATCTTTAGAGTTCCGGCAAGAGTATCACCGCCGAGAAGATCGCGCATTGCGTTACCGAGGGAGAGACCGGGGATGAGGATCATGATAGTTCCGATGATAATAAGGTCGATATTATCTCCGAGACCGATCTTCACGGAGAGGCAAGCGAGGATTCCCGCAACAAAGGATGTAAGGGTAGTCTTTGCCATCTTGTTGAAATAGTTGATTTTAACCTCATCAAGAAGATACATGAATACAGCTATTATCGCTGCCGCTATGCCGTCACGAAGTGAACCGCCGAAGAATATCGCAAAACTTCCTGAGGCAAGAGCGTAACCGAGCATTATGACATAAAACGGGTATGCCCGACTTTTTTTGATCTCGCGGATGCGGGCATCAACGTCATCGATGCTTGGTTTCTTTTCGCAGATTTCGCGGGAGAGCGCATTATAAAGCTCAAGGCGCGTTAGATTGTTGGCAACGTCAAAGATTCTGCGCGATTGTGTAGAGTGACTGCCGTCGGGCATATAAATCGCCACCAGAATCAGCGAGTGAATTGAAAAAACATCAATATGTGCCGCGCCGTAGGTGCGGCACACCTTTTCGATTGCAATTTCAACACGGTGTACGTCCGCACCGTTACGAAGCAGACCCTCGCCAATGTCAAGAGCAATGCGCAGTACGTTGTCAGCAAAACTGCCTATGTACGGGGAGGTTTGAGGCAGAGAAATGTCTTTTTGGTTTATCAAGCTATTATCCTGCTTTCTTAATACTGTTTTTCTTTATTCGCCTATTGAAACGAACTTGTTCGCCGCGTGAATATACGCAAGGATACTCGATTCAATAATATCCGTTGACAATCCGCGTCCGTTGTAGGTTTCGCCGCCGCAGCTGATTTTTACCATTACTTCGCCGAGCGTGTCTTTACCCTCGGACGTTGAGCGTATTGAGTAGTTATCAAGTGTATGGGGGGGCAGCTTCATTATTTTATCTATAGCATTATATGCCGCATCGATAGGACCGTCGCCGAGGGAGACTTCCTCGTACACCTTTCCGTCTCGCTTCAAACGGATAACGCAGGTAGGGCTTGTATAATTTCCTGCATGCACGTCAAAACGGTCAAGCTCATATATGCCTGCAACATTACGCACGCGGATGAGCGCCTCGAGGTCGCGGTCGGTGACATTCTGTTTTTTATCGCAGATTTCCTTGAATTTTTCGAAATATTTGTCAAGCTGCTCTGCGGTAAGCTCAAATCCGAGCTCGGACAGCCTCTCCTCGAAAGCGTGTCTGCCCGAATGCTTGCCGAGCACCATTTTGTTCGGTTTCTTACCGATATCCTCGGGGGCAATAATTTCATATGTTTCGCGCGCGGCGAGGACACCGTGCTGATGGATACCCGATTCGTGGGCGAATGCATTTGCTCCGACAATTGCTTTATTCATCGGAACAGTCTGACCTGTGATGTTGTAGATAAGCTTGCTTGTACGCCAGATCTGCTTTGTGTCGATACGGCAGGAAGCGTCATATATATCGCCTCGGGTTTTGAGTGCCATAACGACCTCTTCGAGCGCAGTGTTTCCTGCACGCTCGCCGATGCCGTTGACGGTACATTCTATCTGACCTGCGCCGCCGAGTACGCCTGCGAGTGAATTGGCAGTGGCACTGCCGAGGTCATTGTGGCAGTGTACGGACAGTGTTGCCTTATCGATCCCCTCGACATTTGATCGCAGATATTCGATCATCGCACGTATCTCGGTCGGGGTGGTGTATCCTACGGTGTCGGGGATGTTGATAGTCGTTGCACCAGCCAAAATAGCTACTCTTACGATCTTGGCGAGAAATTCCGGCTCGCTGCGCATAGCATCCTCGGCAGAGAACTCCACATCCGAAGTCAAGGATTTTGCGTATGCAACCATAGCCGAAACGCGCTCAAGGACCTTTTCGGGCGTCATTTTCAGCTTGTGCTGCATATGTATTGGAGAGGTGGCAAGAAAGAGGTGTATGCGCGCAGATTCCGCCGCTTTGATGGCATTATACGCCGCATCTATATCCTGCGTGATAGCGCGTGCAAGTCCACAAACAGTAGAATTTTTTATGGTACGCGCGATTTCGCAAACGGAATCGAAGTCACCCTTTGATGATATTGGAAAACCTGCTTCAATAACATCAACCCCAAGACGCTCAAGCTGTCTTGCAATCTCTAATTTTTCCTCGGGATTCATTGAGCAGCCCGGGGACTGCTCGCCGTCGCGCAGGGTTGTATCGAAAATTTTTATATTTCGCATGGTATGACCTTTCGTATTTTTATAGTGAGGAGGACCCCTATGGATTTGGCGATGATTACTCATCGTCTCTGTTTATCAGAGAACCGCTTCCGCGCTCAAGTGCAACAACGCCGGTACGGCACATTTCGATGATACCGTATGGGGCGACAAAATCGATGAACGCATCTATCTTCGAGCTTTGACCTGTCATTTCGATGCACAATTCATCGGGAGTGAAGTCAACGACCTTACAGCGGAATACATTTACCGCGTCGATGATTTCACCGCGTGTCTGCCCGGTTGCGCGGAGCTTTATCAGCATAAGCTCACGGATTACGGTTGATTCGGGAGCCATAAGGTCGATTTTTACGACATCATGAAGCTTACGAAGCTGTTTTATTATCTGCTCCTTTGTGGCATCATCGCCGGTTGCGGTGATGGTTATACGTGAGTACGCACGGTCTTCGGTCTCACCCACAGTCAAGCTGTCAATATTGAAGCCGCGGCGTGCGAAAAGGCTTGTGACGCGCATGAGGACGCCGTATTGGTTAGATACGAGTACACCAAGGACGAATTTGTTGTTCATGATATATTTCCTACCTTATCTGTCGATTTGAGTGACGGTTTCATCAGTCATGATATCGCAGTCAATAACAAACGGAAGCTTGTTTTTTTGGTCGAATGCTTTATCAAGTGCAGATGTCAACTCTGCCATATTGCTTACCTTCGCACCGTCTGCGCCGAATGCTTTTGCGAGCAGTGCAAAATCGGTTTTGCGTTTGAGTGAGGTTTGGCTCTCTCGTCCAAACATGGCTTTCTGCCATTGCCTTACCATGCCGAGTGAGCGATTGTTCATTATAACGATTACAAGCGGAAGCTGATAGCTTACTGCGGTTGCAAGCTCATTCAAGTTCATGCCAAAGCTGCCGTCTCCCGTGAATAGGACAGTACGTGCGCTGCCTTTGGCGATGGAAGAACCGATAGCCGCGCCCATGCCAAATCCCATTGTGCCGAGTCCGCCGCTTGTTAAGAAATTGCGCTCGCCGGATACAGGATAGCGCTGTGCCGTCCACATCTGATGCTGCCCAACATCTGTGACAATACTTAATCCGCGTGAATATTCGGCAACTGTATCAATGACAGTATACGGAGTTAGTTTGTCCGAAACGCAAGTAGCCTCAGTGCAGGGAAGTGTATTAATAAAGCTGTTCCATTCGGTGTGCTTTTTTTCTTCAAGGACTGAAAGAAGCTTTGTAAGCGCAGGACGAATTTCGCCTATGACATATGCCGCATCACGGACGTTTTTATCAACCTCTGCGGGGTCGATGTCAAGCTGTACTATTTTTGCGTTTTCAACTATTTCACCGTGAGCGCCGGTTGCGCGGTCAGTGAAGCGCGCGCCGATGGCGATTATCACGTCCGCGTGTTTCATCGCACTTGTCGCTCGTGCGAGTCCATGCATGCCTGTAAGACCGAGCATAGGGTGAAAGTCACTTTCAATTGCCGAGAGTCCCATGAGACTGCATCCGCAGGGAGCGTCAATGCGTTTTGCGAGTTCTTTAACTAAATCGCCGGCTCCGGCGCTAACAACGCCGCCGCCGCAGTATATAAACGGTCGCTTGGCGTTTGCTATTATTTCGGCTGCCGCATCAATTTCACTATCAGAAATCGGATGAGGCTTTTTGGCAGGTAAAACTACCTCTGAAAAATCGCATTTTGCAATCTGGATATCCTTAGGGATATCGACCAAGACCGGACCGCACCGTCCCTCGCAGGCGATTGCGAATGCTTCCTTAAGAATGCGGTGAAGCTCGCGGATATCCTTTACTATGTAATTATGCTTGGTTATAGGCATGGTAATATCCGCGATATCAAGCTCCTGGAAGCTGTCGCGTCCAATTTGGTCAGTCGGCACATTTCCGGTTATTGCAACCATAGGCACGGAGTCGAGATACGCCGTGGCGATGCCAGTTACGAGATTTGATGCACCGGGGCCGGAGGTGGCTATAACGACACCCACTTTTCCTGTAGTACGAGCGTATCCGTCCGCCGCGTGAGCCGCCCCCTGCTCGTGCGCCGTGAGTATGTGACGTATATAGCGGCGCTTTTTCTCAAGCTCATCGTATATATGAAGGACTTGTCCGCCGGGGTAGCCGAAAACGGTATCGACGCCCTCCTCAATGAGAGTACGAACAATTATCTCTGCTCCGCTCATACGCTTTAATTTATGCTCCATTAAAACACCTCAATATCAAAAAATCCCGACAGATCAGGCTGTCGGGCGAGTATGCATCAGTCACAACAGAGACCAGCACAAAAAAGCCCACTGACAGCACTTACGCCGCCGTACAGTAGGACGAGAACGGGGTTATATATGTTGCCGATTCTCATGCTGTGCCTCCAAAAATATATAATATATGGTAAGTATATCATACTTTATGTGCTTTGTCAAGAGATAAATTATTGTTTATCGGGCATTTGCTTCTTTGATTATTGCAACTCCCACGCGACGCATTGCGCCGCCTATCGTATTTGCAGAGGGGAACCAATTGTCTCTCAAGCAAGACGGCTTCGCCGACTTGCTATAAAGTTCGGCAAAGCCGAACTTGCACGCAGGTCGTTTGCGACCTGCTAACGCCAATTCATAGGTTCCCCTCTGCACTCCCCTCCTTGGCTCGGCTAACTCGGCTTCTAAAATATAGGTTATATCTATAATTTCAGGCAGCCCCCGACCGAGCGGCGGCACGCCGCCGCGAGCAATACCGTCAGGCGGGGCTGTGCACCGCAAGGAGCACAAATACTCGGAGCGCAACCCACTCGACAAACTCAAATTTATAATTAAATCTTCAAAAAACTCCAAAATTCTCTTGACAAATAAAAAAAGCCGTGTTATAATAAACTAACGTGTTAAATACACGTATAAAAGGCTGTGACCGGGAAACGGCGTCTGCCGTGACGGTAATTTGCACTCACAGAGAGCTGCCGGTTGGTGAGAGGCGCGATTATGCAAATTCCGAATATTACTTCCCGAGAGCTGCGTCCCGAAATGACAGTAGGCGGCGACGGATCGCATCCGTTATATGCGCAGAGTATCGGCATATGCCTGTACTTGTTGAGGCTCGCGTCGTGAGACACAAGCGAACAGAGGTGGTAACACGGGAATTCTCGTCCTCTGCAGTAATAACTGCGGAAGGGCGTTTTTGTTTTGAACTCCTTTCCGACAACGAAAGGAGTATTTTTATGCTTGCAAAAATTCTTATGATCGTTATCTTTTTCGCTATTACCATCGCCGTCGGCGTATACTGCCGCAAAAAAGCAACCGACGTCAACGGTTTCGTTCTCGGTGGACGTGAGGTCGGTCCGTGGCTGACTGCCTTTGCCTACGGAACGTCCTATTTCTCCGCAGTCGTTTTTGTCGGATACGCGGGACAGTTTGGCTGGAAGTACGGTATGGCGGCAACATGGATAGGTATTGGCAACGCTATAATCGGGAGCTTGCTTGCGTGGGTTGTACTCGGCAGACGTACACGTGTTATGACACATCATCTCGGTGCTTCCACCATGCCGGAATATTTTGAAAAGCGTTTTGGCTCAAAGGCGCTTAAGCTTGCGGCGGCACTTATTACTTTCGTATTTCTGATTCCTTACACAGCCTCGGTTTATAACGGTCTGTCGAGACTTTTTGGAATGGCATTCAGTATTCCGTATGAGATTTGCGTTGTCGTTATGGCACTTCTCACCGGTGTTTATGTCATTCTTGGCGGATACATGGCTACTGCTGTCAATGACTTTATTCAGGGTATAATCATGCTTGTCGGTATTATTGCGGTTATCGTTTCAGTCTTATCAGGAGAGGGCGGATTTACCGAGTCGGTCATCAAGCTTTCACAGGTTACTGATCCCACCGTTCCCGAGGGCATGCAGGGAGCATTTATTTCAATGTTCGGTCCCGATCCGAAGAACCTTCTCGGCGTTGTGATACTTACCTCGCTCGGCACATGGGGGCTTCCTCAAATGGTGCAGAAATTCTATGCTATAAAATCCGAAAAGGCAATTAACAAAGGTACTATAATTTCTACAATATTTGCAGTTGTTGTTTCCGGCGGATGCTATTTTCTAGGTGGATTCGGCAGACTTACCGACGGTTCCGCAATGCTCGAATATAGCGCGAACGGGGCGCTTGTCTACGACTCGGTTATACCTGCAATCCTTGCAAAGCTCCCGGATATTCTTATAGGTATCGTTATCGTGCTCGTTCTCTCGGCGTCGATGTCAACGCTTTCGAGCCTCGTACTCACGTCAAGCTCGACAATCACACTTGACCTGATTAAAGACAATATAGTTAAGAAGATGAGTGAAAAGAAACAGCTTCTTTTCATCCGCATTTTCCTTGCGATATTTATTGTGATTTCGGCGGCGATTGCTATTTTCCAATATCAGTCGTCAAGCACGTTTATTGCACAGCTTATGGGTATTTCGTGGGGGGCGCTCGCCGGAGCATTCCTGGCACCGTTCATGTACGGTCTCTATTCAAAACGCATAAGCGTGGCATCTGTTTGGGTAAGCTTTGCGATTGGTGTTGGACTTACCGTTTCAAATATGTTCTTTAAATTTATCGCATCTCCCATCAATGCAGGCGCGGTGGCAATGGTGCTCGGACTTATCGCAGTACCGATTGTCAGCCTTATCACTCCAAAGCCCCAAAAGGTAGATGTAGAGGGAATATTTGCCTGCTACGATAAGGAAGTTGTTGTGCGTAAAAAGATTTCAATCGGCGAAGAAGAGGACAAGTAACCGCCTTTTTCGTGCCGTTTGCCCTCCACCGCTCACGCGGCGGAGGGCATTCCTTATAGCTAACCGCAAATAAATTGTAAGATACTATTGTAATTCTAACAAACATATGCTATAATAAAATCAATAAAAATATTTTTGTGAGGTGTTATTATGCTTAAAGGTATTCCGAAAATTCTTCCCCCCGAGCTTCTCAAGGTCCTCTGTGAAATGGGACATAGCGACAGAATTTGTATCGCTGACGGCAATTTTCCCTCTGAGTCCATCGGTAAAGATGCTATAGTCATCCGTATGGACGGTCATGGGGTTCCCGAAATTCTTGACGCCATTCTGACTGTTTTTCCGCTTGACACATACGTTGAAAAGCCTGCAGTTTTGATGCAGCTCATGGCAAGTGATGTGGGAAAGGTGGAAACTCCTATATGGGACGTTTATGCCGATATAATCGCAAAGCATGACAATCGCGGGAAAGCGGCTATCGGAAATATTGACCGCTTCGATTTCTATGACGAGGCTAAAAAATGTTACTGTATAATCGCAACCGGTGAGAGCGCTATCTACGCTAATATTATGCTTCAAAAGGGCGTCATTTGACGAAGTAACTGATTATGACAGATATTATTGCACAAGGCTTTGGGATAATAGGGCTTGTAATCATAGTGCTGTCCTTTCAGTGTAAGCGGAACAGTATATTCTTTTTGATGCAGGGACTTGGCAGTCTTATGTTTGTTGTGAATTTCGGGCTGATTAAAGCATGGGGCGGTGCACTTTTCAATCTTTGCAATCTTTTGCGAGGCTCTTTGTTTTCTGTGAACTCAAAAAAAGCGTGGAAGCTTGCCGTTGTGGAGGCTGCTTACGCTGTCAGCTTTGCTTTTTCGGTGTATCTTGATCATTCTGTGCGCCAGGTGATTCTTGTGGCACTTCCGTGTATAGCTCTGCTTGCCAACAGCGTTTTTATGTGGATAGGAAATCCGAAGCATATCCGCTACTGTCAGATAGCCTTCGCCTCCCCTGCATGGATAATACATAACATATTCAATCTCTCCATAGGTGGTCTGCTTTGCGAATCATTTAACATGGTTTCTTCCGCTATATATTTAATACGGACACGTGCAGACAACGATCAAATAAAATAAATGCAAAAAGCCGTTCCACGCCGCTAAGGCGGGAATGGCTTTTTAAGTGCAAATTGATTTTACAAAAATCTCGCTAAATTATCCGCGGTGCTTTTCTCGAAATCGAGAATTTCCTCTGCAAGCTGTCGAGCCTCACCCGTCGGGTTGTTCTCGTTAAATTGCTTTTCGATGTTGATAATGCCCATAGTTGCACCGTTTATCATCATTTCTGCGATGTGAGAGGTGGTGGTATCGAGCATTGTGTTAAAGGTCATGCCAATCTTGCTGCCAGCCTTTGCCATCATTCCGGGTTCCTCAGGCTTTAATCCGCGTTCTGCCAAAAGGTCGGCAGCGCGTGATGAATATTCACGGTAACGCTCAAGCTCACGAGTCATCTCGGCACGCATCTGCGGATTTTGTGCCTTGTCCATCAGATTGACAAGCGAGTCACCGCCCATGGTTGTGTTCTTATAAAGCTCCTGAAGTAAAGTTTCGTTTTTATCCATGATATCACTTCCAAAATACAATAATACCGCGAGTGTATACTCGCGGTATTATTGTTTGCGCAAATGTAGAAAATATTTATGATTTTGAAAGATCGTCGAGATCATACGGTGTGTTTTGATATACAAAATAGTTAAGCCAATTTGAAAACAGAAGATTTGCGTGTCCGCGCCATACGTTCGGAGGGCGTCTCTGCGGATCGTCGTTCGGGAAATAGTTGTACGGAAGTTCAATATCGAGTCCCTTATCGACGTCGCGGAAATATTCCTTTGAGAGAGTGTCATAGTCATATTCGGAATGACCTGTGACAAAAAGCATGCGCGAATCCTTTGCCGCGATAATATACGGACCGGCAATGTCACTTCTTGCGATCAGCTCAAGCTCGCTTACCTTGGTTATTTCTTCTTCGGCGATACCGGTGTGACGTGAGTGCGGCGCCTTGAATATTTCATCAAAGCCGCGTACTATCGGATGATTCGGACGCAGTGCGTAATGGTCGAATACACCGAACATTTTCTTGTCAAGAGGATGCTTGTTGACGCCGTAGTGGTAGTGGAGTCCCGCCTGCGCCGCCCAGCAAATGTGAAGTGTTGAGAAAACATGCGTCTTTGACCATTCCATTATACCGCATAATTCATCCCAATATGTAACGTCGTGAAAATCAAGGTTCTCAACGGGGGCGCCAGTGATTATAAAACCGTCAAAATTTTCGTTTTTTATATCGTCGAAATTCTTGTAGAACGCTTTCATGTGCTCGTCAGGTGTGTGCGTCGAGCGGTGCGTTGCTGTCTGAAGAAGTGTAAACTCGATCTGAAGCGAGCTGTTTGACAAGAGACGGATAAGCTGTGTTTCGGTTGTAATCTTGGTGGGCATCAGATTGAGCACCGCTATTTTCAGCGGACGGATGTCCTGGTGCTCTGCGCGAAAATCGCTCATTACGAAAATGTTCTCACGCTCAAGTGTCTCGGCGGCAGGGAGTCCCTGTGGTATTTTTATCGGCATTGCGGCCTCCTTAATTTGAGTGTTTTCGGCTTTTTTGTGAAAGCTCGGGTGAATTGATTGTTACTATTATATCATATATTTTTCATCATTACAACAGGATATCGAAAATTTGTATGAAAATCAAAAAAACATTTGCTTTTTTCAAAAGAAAATGATATAATATAATTATATATATTATACTGTCGTATTATGGGAGGTGAGTCTCGGTGAAAAAAACTGATAATATTAAGCTTTTTACTGCATTTATAGCGGTTGCCGCACTGCTTTCATTGCTGCTTGGCATTACCGTTGGTGCCGCAGGTAAAGGCGAATATATTATTTTTGATTTTGCCGTCTCCTCCGGCGACTGGTCTGCACACGAAAATGTTCATAGTGCTCGTCGTAAAAATTTATTGTTTGACGGTGATGCACGTTCTCTGCTTGAGGTGACGAGCTGGGGCGTTCGTCCCGGAGATATGCGTACTGTCGGCGTGGAATTTAAAGAGGCTTCTAACCTTTCGGAATACCGCAAGATAAAATATGATATTTATGTACCGCTCTATGAATTTGACGACAATGCGGTATATTACACTCAGCTTACGCTCAATACAAGCACGGGAGAAAGCGCGAAGTATCTCGAGCTTATCGGAGGCGGCGAATGGAACACGGTTGAGATCAATATTGGCTCGTGGGAAGGGCGCGCAGACATAATCTCAATGCAGATTTCAGTCACTATTGATACCACACTCCCCAAAAACGGCAGCTACAGCTTTTATATAGATGATATAAGGGCAGATGGAATTATCGACCGTGAGCTTTCAGAGCGATTTTTATTCGATGTATATTCAAGCACGGACGGAACGGCGATATTGTCGGGGGATAAAAAGCGTGTGTTGATGACTCCGTCAGAATCCGGCAAAATGTCGCTTGAGGCTGATGTAGCTGTCCCGGAGTTTGAGCATGGGGCAAATTGCCTTCGTATAAAGCTTACTAATCATACCGAAAGCGATATGATGACGCTTTATTATTCCACATCGGATACCCAGGTCAGTAGCGAAGATAAGAGTATTTCCATTCCGATAATACCAAATTCAGAGAATCGGTATTACTATGCAAATGTCGGTGATGTTTCGATGCTCCACAGTATAAAGTTGGCGTTCGATTCTGATGCAGGCAGTATAGAGCTTCTCTCGATAAGTGCAGTGCCGTCATATGAACCTGAAAAATATACGGTTTGCGGTGCAGTCAACTCCTGCATTATAAATGATGATTTGGCGTCTGTCAGCTTCTTCGGACAGATTGACCGTGAAGTTGCTCTTGAAAATCGGGCGGGACAGATAGCGATATATTCTTACAATGGCGACGGACTCCCAACCCCCGATGAGCTTCTAAACGCAACGCCGCTCGCAGTTGGTATGATGACCGTAAGATTTGAACTTAAATGGGCACTTGAACGAGATAATATCGAGGCGATTTACAGTAGATTTATAGCTGTGGTACTGCATGAGAATGGCGGCTATTCGCTTATCGCACCGCCATTTTATGTGGATAATCCCGAACGGCTGGCGCGTTTTTCATATGATTTCACGCCTGATTTAAAGGGCTTTGAATCGGATGATATCTCACTGGTAGGGGATACGGATGCAGGCGTGACGATGCTCACACTTTACGCCTATAATGTGTTTGCCTCAAAGAGTGAGGGAACGCAATATATCTACAACGGCGAGATTTACTATCTTAATGGGGAATATCTTGATAAGCTGTCAGCGAAGATCGCCGCACTTTCGGATTCAGGCACACAGATTCTGTTAAGATATGCCGGATGGGCAAAGGAATACGGTGAGTCACTTGCCAAAGCCTACAGTGAGGACGATTATGTCAATATCGGAAAGGTTTCAAATGCCGGTGATGGTGTCGATTTTCTTGGCGCATTTGCATCATACACTGCCGAAAACTGGTGTCGTGACGGACAGGTGAGCGGAGTGGTGTTCGGTTCTATCGAGAATTTTATAGTCCCGGAAAAATCTTTTGTGGATTCGGTGAAATATACGGCGGATTGTCTGCGCACGGTTTATATGAATTTGGTAAGCGCAAATTCTGCGGCTAAATTATATATTTCTCTTAACGATCTTTATACTTCAGATCCTGCTACAAATATGAGTGAAATCGGACTTGTCGAATATTTACCGGCTTTGATTGCCGCGACGGGTGAATACGGACAATTTCCGTGGGATATATGCATTGAAAAGCTTCCGGATGACACTGCGTATGACGGCGGTGTATATGTTGATGTAAACAACTGCGATATGATAGGCGACCTTCTTGCAACGAACAGCGCCGGAGAAAAACGCCTTATCTTCTGCGACAGTCTTTATTATGACCCCAAGATCCCATACGACGAAAAGCTTACCTCTTTTGTAATTGGTTACTATTCGGCACTGTTTGATGACCGAATTGACGCATATATCGCTCGCTCGGTGCAAAACGGTAGTGAGCTTACGGATGCGGTGCGCTGTATAGATACAGTAAAATCGTATCAGCTAACAAATGAAGTTGCTGAACTTCTTGGAGTTGATGATATTTCAGAGTTGTTTGAGCATTGGGACAAGAATAAACTTTCATCACGCCGTATTACCGGGCGCGAAGCTGATACAAGAGAGCCGAACGGCGTCAGAGGCAGATTTTCATACTATAAATTCAGTGGTGTTGCGAGTATAGGTTCACTCAAATCAGGATATTATGCCGGAGCACTTCGCATTGCCAGAGATGATGGAAATATGCTTTCAGTCCAGCTTGATTCCTCTATTTATGAAAACGATGCAAATGCCGCATGGATGGGAATTTCACACCGGTTTGATTACGAAGAGGATTTTAGGCTTACACCTATTTTGGCGCTTACATTAAAGATTGATAAGATTCAGCCGTCCTCTCTTGACAGAATCCCACTTAAGTTGGTTTTGTTTGGTAAAGACGAGCGCTTTGAGTCAAGTGCTGAGATTATCCCGGGTGAGTGGACAACTGTTTATATAGATACTACCGGCTTTATATCGGCGGGCGAAACCGAGAGACTGCAAATACTTGTAGGTGACGGAAAAGTAAGGAAAGCCGTTATGTCTGTACGTTCGCTTGAGGGGCTGTCACGCGAATATAACGATGAGTCGCTTGAAAGCGTTGTTGAGAGCGCAAGACTTAAAAAATCATCCCCGGATACGGTTACTGACTACAGTAAATTCATGTGGGTCGGCGGCGGCGTTATTGTCGCTGTTGCAACTGTGCTGGCAGTAGCGCTGCTCAGTCGCAGAAGGGAAGACACTGATGAATAAGCTTAAGCTTTCGGGTATCATTGCCGCATTTGTTTTGCTGATTTTAGCACTTGCGGCAAAGCTTATCGGGACGGGTGCGCCTACTGTCATATTACCGCTGATGGCGCTGATAACTGCTACTCTTGCAGTGATAGATATTATTATTTGCCGCAAAAAACAGAATGACACATTCAAAACAGGTGCGATTATCCGTATAATAAGCCTTATTGTCATCACGCTGCTTTTGTTGACTGCATCGGTGATAAATATTATTTGATAAAGGAAATTTTCAGTATGCTTTTAAGAAATTTCGGCGATAATGAGCCGATTGAAAGTCTGCCGATACGACTTTTTGGAGTCGTTAGGGAATCTATCGTTGACGGTCCGCAGCTTCGGTATGTGATATTTACCCAAGGCTGTCCGCATAAATGCTATAATTGCCATAACCCCGAGTCGCATCCGTATGGTGGGGGGAAGCTTACGACCACAGATAAGCTTTGGCGCGATATATGTAAAAATCCGCTTATAAAAGGGCTTACCTTCAGCGGCGGTGAACCGTTTTTATGGGGGCATGAGTTGGCGGTCATTGCAAAAAAAGCCCGCGAGCGCGGACTTGATATAATGACCTACAGCGGTTTCACATATGAGCAGCTTCTCAAAAAATGCGAAACGGAGCCGTCTGTGCATGAGCTTCTGTTGGCAACCAATTATCTTGTTGACGGAAGATATGTTGATGCGAAGCGCGATCTTACCCTTAAATTCAGAGGCAGCTCCAACCAGAGGATTCTGGATGTCACCTGCTACCCCAATTCAACCGATGCCACGCAGATTGAACTGTAGGCATTTTCTAACGACTAAAAAATTATTTAAAATATAAACTACAATACCAAAGGAGATATAAAAATGTCTGACGCTTATTTATCACGCGGCGTATCCGCCACTAAGGACGAGGTTCACAGTGCAATATCAAAGCAGGACAAGGGCGTTTTCGCCGGTGCGTTCTGCAAAATAATTCCCGATCCCTGCGGTGATCCCGAATACTGTGCGGCAATGCACGCCGACGGAGCCGGTACAAAATCCTCGCTCGCATACATCAAATATAAGGAGACCGGAGATCTTTCCGCTTTCTATAATATTGCGCAGGATTCCGTTGTAATGAATCTTGACGACCTTCTTTGTATCGGTGCAACCGACGGATTTGTCCTCTCGAACACTATTGGAAGAAATGCTCACCGCGTGAATGGTGAGGCTATCAAAGCAGTAATCGACGGTTATACCGAGTTCTGCGAGATGCTTGGTAAATACGGTGTGGGCATAACCATGTCGGGCGGCGAGACTGCCGATGTGGGCGATCTTGTATCTACACTAATCGTTGACTCAACATTCTTCGTAAGATTAAAGCGCAGTGATGTTATCGACTGCGATAATATAAAGCCCGGTGATGTTATCGTCGGTCTTGCATCTTACGGTAAGGCAAACTACGAAAAGGCTTACAACGCAGGTATGGGCTCAAACGGTCTTACCGCGGCACGTCACCTTATGCTCTCACACGACTATGCGGCTAAATATCCGGAGACATATTCAAATACCATCGACAATTCCAAGGTTTACTGCGGAACATACGGTGTAAATGACATTCTCCCCGGCACTGATGTATCCGTCGTTGACGCCATTCTCTCGCCTACACGTACATATGCGCCTATCATTAAGGAAATACTTGACACCAAGCGTTCCGCTGTTCACGGCATGATTCACTGTACCGGCGGCGGTCAGGCGAAGTGTAAGAATTTCGGATGCGGTATTCACTACATTAAGGATAACCTTTTTGATACTCCTCCGCTTTTTGCCGCAATCAAGAGGAACGCAGATATCGGCGATCGTGAGATGTATCAGGTCTTTAATATGGGACACAGAATGGAGCTTTATTGCTCGGCAGAGGATGCGCAGTTCATGATTGATACCGCGAAGAAGTTCGGTGTTGAGGCGAAGATCGTCGGACGCTGTGAGGCATCCGCTGACGGTAAAAATCACGTTACTATTATTGACGGCGGCAATACCTACGAATATTGATATATTGGAATTTCGTATAATCCAAGTATAGAAAGGATGCTTTGAAATGCAAAAAAGAGTTCTTGTCGTAAGCTCCGCAAATATGGATTTTGTGATGAGAGTCGGAAGAATGCCCGAGGCAGGGCAGACCGTCATCGAGCGCCGCTCATATGATTACGTACCTGGCGGGAAGGGCGCGAATGCCGCCGTCTCGCTTGCGAGACTCGGTGCAGACTGCGTTTTTTGCGCGAGACTTGGCAGCGATAATCACGCACAGCGTTTGAAGACTCTCTATGAGGAAAGCGGAATTGATACTCGCTTTATAATAAACGACAGAAACACACCGACAGGACTTGCATCAATCATTGTGGAGGAAAACGGAAGCAACAGAATTATCGTTTATCCCGGCGCTAATGCGGCACTCACCCCCGATGATGTTGAGGATGCAATGACCTGCCTTCCCGATGCGGTATTTTTGCAGTTTGAGATTCCTACAGATGCGGTTGTTGCGGCAACACAGTTTGCAAAAAAGAGAAACATTCCGGTTTTCCTCGATGCAGGCCCTGCAAGACGCAACTATCCGCTTGACCGCCTTGCTCCGCTTGAGGTGATATCTCCGAATGAAACAGAGACCTTTGCACTGACCGGAATCATGCCGAGCACTATCAATGATTGTCTTCGTGCGGCGACGGTGCTGATGCAAAAGGTTGAAACAAAGTATGTGGTTATCAAGCTCGGCAGCAGAGGCGCGTATATCCACGACGGAAAATATTCACAGCTCGTTGCTGCGCATGAGGTAGAGGCTATCGATACCACCGGTGCAGGAGATGCATTCACGGCGGCTATGACGCTTGAATATCTGAGGAGCGGTGATATTGTGCGTGCGGTGAAATACGCAACTGCGGTAGGCGCGATTGTTGTGGGTAGACTCGGCGCCTCAAGCTCGCTTCCGACCGCGGCACAGGTAGATGAATTTATCCGCCAAAACGAAATTGTTTTGTGAGGTAGACCGTGGCTGACAGAATTTTAGGAGTCGATTTCGGCGATACACGCACAGGACTCGCAGTGAGCGATACTCTCGGCATGCTTGCAAACGGTATAGGTTATGTGAACTCTACGTATATGCCCAAGACCGTGGAGCTTGTGAGCGAAAAGGCGAAGGAGCATGGCGTAACCCGTATAGTTGTCGGACTGCCGATTAATATGAACGGCACGCTCGGTCCGCGCGCGGAGCATGCGAAGGAATTTGCGGCACTGCTCGGCGAGGCAACCGGATTGCCGGTTGAGATGTTCGATGAGCGCTGCAGCACGATGGCGGCGCATCAGATACTGAATTTTACCGACACACGCGGAAAAAAACGCAAAGCGGCGGTTGATACGCTTTCGGCACAGATAATTCTTCAGAACTATCTTGACAGCCGCAGAAAGTAAAAAAACTCCCGAGGAACGGCAGATTTGCCGTTTCTCGGGAATAAGCATTTATGTTGGTCCGTTATTTTTTGCGGAAGATGCGGTATTATCATATGCGTCGATGTTTACGGTATGTGTTCGGTAATAATCGGCAAGTATCTGACATGAGGCACGGTTCAGATGTATTCCATCAGAGGAGTGAGCCGGATCAAGCGTTCCGTCCTCTAATGTGAACAGATCGCGCGGATCGAGCAGGAACAGCGACTTTTCCTCTGCGAGCTTCATCAGATGCTCATTGAAAATGAAGCATTTTTCATTTGTTATACCGTATTCTGTGGTTTCCGAAGATTGTGTGGTTACAGGAAGTATAAGCTGAACGTAAATTGGCACGTCAGTAATCTCGCGTATGGAATCTATGAGCATTGAAAATGCAGAGATGAAGCCGCCAACTTCCCACCCAAGCTCGTTAAGACCGGTTGAGATATAAATAGCTTTGTAATTACCGAGCTCACGCTCCAACATATCGGCAAGCGTGTAGGACTGCATGTTACCGTCCTCGTCTGTCACTCGGATGAACTCTTTTGTATTGATAAGTCGGATGTTTAATCCCACCGACGAGAAATCGTAAGGTGACAGCTTGGTAAACATAAGGAGTCCCTTGGTACGCGAATCTCCGATAAATACGGTATCGTTAAAATACTCATAGTCTACGGCAATACTCTCGGGTACCGCTTCCGAAAAGTAGTAAAGGATAGGCTCGTTGATGACTATCGGTTCGCTTATACCCTCAGACGGAAGCTGTATTGTATCGCATGCCGCATATGTCGGGAGCGATGCATTATTATATTCATATGTGTAATTGCAGAACAGCAGCGAGACGAACATTATCATGGCGACACAAGCCGATGTGGCGGTGATTGCTTTTATTATAATGTCAAATGTTGAAACGGTGGTGTTTCCGTCGTTTTGTGCTTCTGCGCGAATGACTGCTTTGCCGCTGGTTTGAGCGGTATTTCTATTTACTGAAGCTATGGGACGTAGTTTTTCAATATGACGATTTTTCAAGCTATCACCCCCTTAATCGACGTTTTAAACAAATAAATCACATTTTTATTATACCACAAACGATTTAAGGATGCAATATTAAATTAAAAATTATGAAAATAAATTATCAGCTGTTACTCGAAAATGAGCTTGCGCGTATTGAACGCGAAAAGACGGTTCCCAGACTGCTTTTACACGCCTGCTGTGCGCCCTGCTCAAGCTATGTACTCGAATATCTTACCAAATATTTTGACATTACGGTGTATTTTTACAATCCCAATATCACAGATAACAATGAATATTTGAAGCGTGCAACCGAGCTTGAGCGGCTGATAACAATCATGCCGCATGACAGAAAGATAGAGCTGATTGTATGTGAGCACGCACCGACCCGCTTTTATGAGCTGTCGCGCGGACTCGAGGGCTTGCCCGAAGGCGGCATGCGCTGTTTTGCGTGCTATCGGGAGCGTCTTGAGGCGACTGCAAAATATATGGCAGAGCATGGTGGAGAGTATGATTATTTTGCCACTACACTAACAGTCAGTCCACATAAAAATGCCGTAAAGCTAAATGAGATTGGCGCGGAGCTTGCCGAGACATACGGTATACGTTATCTGCCGTCCGATTTCAAAAAGCGCGAGGGATACAAGCGCTCGATTGAGCTTTCGCGTGAATATGGACTCTACCGTCAGGATTTTTGCGGATGTGAATTTTCGAGGGATTTTAAATATGGAAATTCTTGAGCTTGTCTCGCTTGTATGCCGCGTTAAACGCTCTGCACGAAAAACTGTATGTATTCGCGTGAGAAAGGACGGCGAGGCGGAGATACTTGCCCCAATTGGTATATCGCTGAAAAAAATAAAAGAGCTGATGCTTCCGTATGCCGATAAAATATCGGTTCAATGTGACAGACAGAAGCTGCGGATTGCCGAGCGGGGAAAATTTTTTCTCGATTACGGTTCAAAGGTGCGTTTTCTCGGGCGTAATGTGGAGATATGTGATGCGAGTGGCCGCAATGTCGGGATAGACGGCGATACAGTTTATCTTCCGTCATTGCTTAGCCGTGAGGAAATACGGCAGAGTATGATAGATATATACAAGCGTGCCGCTAAGGAGTATCTTACTAAAAGGACGGCAGAAATATCCCAAAAGACGGGGATTTTTCCGAGCGCTGTCAAGATAAATTCGGCGACCTCACATTGGGCGAGCATGTCACGCGGCAATTCGCTTAATTTTTCGTGGTTTTGCATCATGGCAGTTCCCGAGGCTGTTGATTATATTATTATCCACGAGCTTTGCCATATGAGAGAATTTAACCATTCGCCGCGTTTTTGGAAGATGGTAAGCGCGTATTGCCCGGATTATAAAAAGCATAGGAAATACCTTAAAGAGCTATGGTGTCGGGTGTTGTCCGAAAATTGGGAGAAATAATATTTTCAAATTTCATAAAAAATTATAATTTTCTCTTTATTTGTGTCGGACTATGTGATATAATAGTATTGTAACTTGCAAATACTGCGCTGCGGCATTCCTATGCCGCGTGCTTTGATTATAATAGAGGTTAACATGAACAACAATCGTCAGCCAAATAACGGCAGGGGCAATCCACCGCGTACCCCGCAACAAGGGAATACGCAAAATCGTTCCCCAAGGGGCACATCCCAACAAAATAGAGGAGCGGTCAGGAAGACTCCTCCGCGAGGTAATGCTGTAAATGCGACACATTCGCAGTCATCTATGAGCAGGATCAAAAACCAAACGCCGACCAACCGACGCGCGACAAAACGTGAGGTCAAGCTGACTCCCGAGCAGATCGAGATCAACAAGGTAAACCGTCAGAGGGAGAGGTACTATATAAAGAAACGCCGTTCCGCGGTGATAAAGACTTTTATTGCAAGATTTCTTTTGTTTCTCGTGGTATTCGCGCTGATGGCAGGACTCTTTGCAGCACTGTTTTTCTTCAGTCTCAATCGTGCACCGTCGAATGACTCATCCAGATACAGTTATGTGATTGGCGATGACAAATATTCGCTTCCAAATTCCACAGCGGTCAGAAATGGACGGGTTTATATCAGCTTTACCGATATCGCGCGCATGTGTGATCTTGCTGCGACAGGCTCAAGTGAGGATATGAAGTATGTTATCAAAGGCGACGAGGCGGAGACGATTCGTTTTGTCACTGATTCGCGCCTTGTTTATGTCAACGGTGTGGAGACAAGACTCGGAGCGGAATGTTATTATGAGGATGGCGAGTTATATGTCCCTGTCGATTTTGTCAGCGCTTATTTTAAGGGAATCGACATCGAGGTGGATGAGCGTGCGCACAAGGTAACTGTTAAACGCATTATTACCAATCTTAATGAAAACGGTAAGCTTCCGCGCGGGGAAGAGGCTGTTTACGGTGAGCTTTCCTTTCTGCTTCAGTCACCGACAGGGCTTAAACCGCTTGACGAGGAAGCAGAAGCTATGGCGCAGCTTCCCGATCTCGGCTTTTTGACAAACCTTGTCGTTTATGAGGATTACATGAATCCCGGTAATACCGATGAATTTTTGACACTTGTTAATCATGACAACAAACTTGGTTCCGATCATATTCCGCAGGATCTCAGAGCTGTTGCCGATACGCGCGATGACGGTCGTGAGACACAGATGCTTCGTGAGTATGCGGCAATGTCACTTGAGGCTATGTTCAGGGAGCTTCGTGCGGCAGGCTTTGAGGATGTAAGCGTGACGAGTGCTTACAGAAGCTATAGTTATCAGGAATATCTCTTTAATTACTATACCGCGCAGGGCGGTATTGAATATGCTTCTACGGTTTCCATGCCCGCAGGCTCGAGCGAGCATCAGACCGGACTTTGTGTTGATATGCACAATCTTCCTGCTGCAAGCAAGGAATTTGCTAATGAGGATGCTTATAAGTGGTTAAAAGAGAATTGCTGGAAGTTCGGTTTCATTCTCCGTTATCCCGAGGATAAGACCGAAATTACGCGCATATCCTTTGAACCGTGGCACTACCGCTATGTCGGACGGTATCATGCACAGAGAATATATCAGATGGATATGTGCCTCGAGGAGTATCTTGCCTATATTTCAAACGGGGGCTGATTTCCCTAGGGGAAAATGAATTTTTGCTTGATTTACTTTGTTAAAATGTACATGACAGCCGCGCTTTTTGTGAGCGCGGCTGTCAACGCTTACGAAATTTTTTGTTGGGACCGCGTGCCACTTGACAAAATGCGGTTTTTTTCATATAATATAATATATGCTTTATTTTTGTCAATATAATTTATTATAGATAGAGGTTATTAACGTGCTAAAAGTAGTAAAATTCGGCGGTAGCTCACTCGCGGATGCCGCACAGTTCAAAAAGGTTGCAGGTATTATAAAGGCGGAGAAAGAACGCCGTTATGTTGTTCCGTCCGCACCCGGTAAGCGCTTTAAAGAGGATACCAAGGTTACAGATATGCTCTATACCTGCTATGATATGGCGGCAAGAGGCGAGGATATCAATGAGTATTTTTCTCATATTGAGGAGCGTTATAACGGAATCATCGCCGAGCTTGGACTTGATTTCTCGCTTGACGAGGATTTTCATCTTATCAAAAATGCATTTATTCATAAGGCAGGCCGTGACTTTGCGGCAAGCCGCGGTGAGTATCTTAACGGTAAGATACTTGCCCGTTATCTCGGGTTTGATTTTATAGATGCGGCAGAGGTTATTTTCTTCAACGATAACGGGCTGTTCGATTCCGAGCGAACAAACTCGGTTCTCTCCGAGGTTCTTAAAAAGCATGAATACGCCGTTATTCCCGGATTTTACGGCTCCATGCCTAACGATACCATTAAGACCTTCTCGCGCGGCGGCTCGGACATTACCGGCTCGATAGTCGCGCGTGCGGCAGAATGTGATGTTTACGAAAACTGGACTGATGTTGACGGTTTTCTTATGGCGGATCCGCGTATTATCGACTCTCCACGTGTTATCGGCGAGATCACCTACCGCGAGCTTCGTGAGCTTTCGTACATGGGCGCTACAGTACTTCACGAGGATGCGATTTTCCCCGTGCGTATTGCAGGTATTCCGATAAACATAAGAAACACCAACAATCCCGATGCCCACGGCACATTCATCGTATCGTCGAGCGACAAATACGATACCGGAAATGTTATCACCGGTGTTGCAGGAAAGAAAGGCTTCTCGGTACTCACTATCGAAAAGGATATGATGAACGCAGAGGTTGGTTTTGGACGCCGTGTGCTTGAAGTGCTTGAGAATAACGGAGTGTGCTTCGAGCATCTGCCGTCAGGTATCGACAATATGAGTATTGTCCTTAACACACATGAGATTGAGGGCAAGCGCGAGGCTATCAAGACCGGTATCTGCCGCAATGTCAATCCCGAGACGCTTGAAATTGAGGACGGTCTTGCACTTGTTGCGGTCGTAGGACGCGCGATGGTTAAAGCAAAAGGAACTGCGGCACGTGTATTTAAGGCAATAAGCGGTGCCGGTATTAACATCCGTATGATCGACCAGGGATCAAGCGAGATCAGTATTATCGTCGGTGTAGAGGAAGCAGACTTTGAAGAAGCACTTCGCGCTATATATCAGGAATTTGTTTATTAAAAAAGAAGGCGAACAGGTTGTATAAAATATTCGATATCCATACCCATACCTATCCCGAGGCTATAGCAGAAAGAGCGGTAACAAGTCTTAACGCATTCTATGAGTTTATTTGCGAGGGCAAAGGCACATATGCCGACCTTGAGGCTCACAGCCGCGCGAATAATGTTAAAGGTATGCTGCTTTTTTCCGTCGCAACCAACGCCCATCAGGTGCAGAAGGTGAACGATTCGATTGCCGCGCTTGCGAAAAAATCGCGCGAGGACGGCTTTGAAACAGTTGGGTTCATGGGTATGCATCAGGATTACCCCGATTTCGCCGCAGAGGTCGAGCGTGCGGAGTTGTTGGGACTTCGCGGAGTCAAGATACATCCCGATATCCAAGGTGTTGATATTGACTCTCCCCGTATGATGGAGCTTTATGAGATCATCGAAGGGCGTATGCCGCTTTACCTTCATATGGGTGACAACCGTCCGCAATACCGCTTTTCTGAGCCGAAGAAGCTTGCAAAGGTGCTTGACAAGTTCCCGAAATTAGAGGTGGTAGCCGCACATCTTGGCGGATACAATACATGGGGTGAGGGGATAGAATATCTTGCCGGCAGACCGAACGTGTGGTATGACACGTCGAGCGCGGTGTGGTTTATGACTCCCGACTATGCAGGCGAGCTGATACATAAGCTCGGTACAGACCGAGTGATGTTCGGTACGGATTATCCGGTTAAGAACACTGCGGGCGAGATCGAGCGCATTCTAAAGATAGACCTCACCGAAAAAGAGCGCGAGGATATTTTCTATAATAATGCAAAGAGATTTTTAAAGATATGAAGATATGTCATTCGGTAAAAGAAATTAATGTAAGCCGCGATATGTGGCAGATGCTTTGTGAAAGCACAAAACCGATAGTGATGTACGGCATGGGAAACGGCGCGGATAAGATCCTCGCCGTTTTTTCCCAAAAGGGAATAGAGGTTTCGGATTTCTTCGCTTCCGACGGTTTTGTGCGTCATCAAACCTTTCATGGCAAGACTGTCATGAGCTATGCGGAGATATGTGAGAAGTACGACGATTTCATCGTTGTTGTTTCGTTTGGCTCGCGCCTTCCCGAGGTGCTTGCAAATATTTACAGGCTTGATAGTGAGCGTGAGTTATATGTCCCCGATGTTCCGGTTGTAAATGACGGAGAGTTGTTTGATCTTGCTTTCTTTGAGCGGCACCGTGATGAGCTTGATGCGGCGTGCGAGCTTTTTTGCGATGATTTGTCACGGCAGACATTTTGCGATGTGATACTTTACCGTCTGACGGGAAAGATTGAGTATCTCCGTCGGCATACGGCAGTGCCCGATGAGGTGATGAATAATATACTCAATGCAAGAAAATACCGATTCACTGCCGATCTTGGTGCATACAACGGCGACAGTATACGCGAGCTTCGAGAGTGCGCCCCAAGACTTACACGGATTGTCGCGTTTGAGCCTGATGCACGGACATATAAAAAGCTTACTGCATTTTCCGATACAGTATCATACGATATCAAAGCCTATAACTGTGCCGCATGGGACAGTGATACAACACTCGAATTTACCGCAGGCGGCAATAGAAATTCGACTCTTATTGGCAGTGAAGGCGTTAAGACGGGAGCTAAGATAAAGACAGTAGAGGCGGCACGCCTTGACAGCTTTTACAGCGGTGAGTGTGATTATATCAAATACGATGTTGAGGGTGCGGAGTATGAGGCAATTCTCGGTTCACGTGAGACCATAGAGAGGGAACATCCGCAGCTCTTGGTGTCGCTGTATCATAGAAGCGAGGATATCTACCGATTGCCGATGCTTATTAAATCGCTCGGCTACAGTAAGCTTTATCTGCGCAGATATGAATATCTTCCGGCATGGGATCTTAACTTGCTGGCTGTTGAATAAATGAAAACCACGTCATAAGGCGTGGTTTTTGTTTACTTGTGCAGCATACTAATTATAAACAAAAGGGTATTTTTCAACGTGATGCACTTGTTAAAAGGGGGCAGGCGAAGTGACGCTTTATGCCGGGATATTATTGCTTGAAAAGTTTATCAAACATATTGAAGCCATGCAGCTCCCGCGGTGTGACGAGTGGTGGTTCTACTCCTATGATTTCACACGGTTCGGTATGGTGCTTGATATGTGCCACTGTGCGGATTATACGGTTGAATCAGATGACGAATTCACGATGACCGTTGATGAAGCATTTGCGGTTACGGAAATCACATGCGACATGATGACCGTAGCAGAGTTTGCCGCGCTTCATCATGTACAGCCGGTTGCTGTACGCCAATGGATCCGCCGCGGCAAGCTCCGTGCTATCAAGAAGCAAGGGCGCGATTGGCTGATCGCTTCGATTGCGGAGAAGCCCTCCCGGAATTACAAGCCGGTGAGATATGAATGGGACTACATTGATGAGGTGCTTTATAAATCGTTCCCATTCCTAAAAGGTGTTAACTCCTTGCGGATCAAACAGGATGTAGATGACAAATCTAATTTTGATATTTCTCTCGGTGATAGTATTCATATGAAGATTACGTCTGCAGAATGTGAGAGGTTGGAGCTTGCGTTGTTAGCAATGAATGATATTGAGGTTGATGAATCCGATGATTACATATGATAACGAACTTTGATTGTTAATATTCAACCCTCGATAGTGTCGATGTTAATTTGTCGAAACTTTCGATGAAATTCTGTCGAGGGTATTGACTAAAGAGTTTGGTTTTACAGACATACCCAAAGAAAAGACCGAGATATCCATGATTGAATCCGCTTCGATCAACAACTGCAGATGTGATAAAAGTAAACCCTATTGTGCCGCTTGTCAGAATCGAATGCTGATACCGTTATCGGAGCAAGCCGTCTATAAGAACCTTGATCGCAAGGATGCGCTTGCAGGAGATATAATAGGAATATGTCTAATGTTACCAGATGAAACATGCTATTATTAGCAACTATTAACTGTTTATCGGAGTACTGCTGTAGATATACCATAAATTACATTTTTCTTACAGAACAGTTCAAATGATTGACAGCAATATATTTTTGTAGTACAATTATTGCAGAGTTTCCATTGGTGCATTTTCCGGTGCGTTCACGTCGGAATGTAAAGTCCGCCGGATGGAAGCTTTGTTATTACCGACGGAACAGTTCTTTAAGACTGTTATCTTTCGTTGTAATAATTAGGGAAAAACGAATCTTCTCCTCTAAAGGGACTTGTATCCCACAGACTTGAGAATGATTCGTTTTTATTTTACTCCTGAAAATGTATGTAAAAATATAAAACACGATCAAAAAGTCCGTTTTGTTGGACACAAGCTGTGCTAAAATAATATGACCATACGAGATACACGCGATGTTACGCATAGCATAGAAAGGAATCTTTCGCTAAGGCGAAAGCCATGGTGGTTAGTTATGAATGAAATTTGCCATTTGTTGAATCAATATCCACTGGAAAAGCACTATAAAGATTGCGAGAAGTATCTTAATTGCTCTATCAATTGGGATACTGTTTCTGAAAATATTCGAAAGGAACGCACAATTTATATTGACGTATCGGATGTGATTTCGCTTTTTCCTCACTTGGAGCTGGATGAAAACTATAAATTGCTCTGCTACCTTTCTTCTGAATACCACGGCATCTGGGGCAGAATAGCGGCAATAAAAAACGGGGATACAAGGGAACCTTTATATGATGAAGAGGCGAAGCTTGGGACACTAATTTTGGGTGGAGATTTTAAATTGCCGAAAAGTGCATCTCCGCCAATGGAAGCAATATATCATGACGGAACAAGTGAAGGTTATTTTGAGGCGGTATTATGTACGCTTTTTCTTCAAGCTATTCCTTATAGGTATTATGAGCAGGAACATTGGAATATAATCATGACCGAGCCGCCTTCGGATTTGACAGAAAAGTGGCATACTGTTGTTGATATAACCGATTGGACGCCTCGTATCGTTGGTAACAAGATTATTGCTTTCGTACGAGATATTGAAAATGGATGTGGTAGTTCCGATGGCTGCGACCATATATATTTAACACAGTTTAGTTTTGAAAGATACTTAGGCCATTATCACGTTTTCAAAGAGAATAAAACGCACTCTATGTATAAAAATCAAATTAATGACGATAGGCGTTATAATGATAAAAGACATTGCTGTGTGTGTTCGGGGAACCCGGTATTGATAGCAAAAGAAAAGAGCAGGCTTGAATAAATTATTCAGAATTGCAAACAAATTATGCAAAATCGATTATCAATCGCAGCATAAAAAACAGACAGCTTATTGGAAAGGAGCGCATTATGTCGTCATACAGCGAGCTTATTAAAAGCTTCGAGCGTATTCGCGCGTATATGCGTGAGTTTTACGTTTACGGCTTCAAGAGCCGCGATGAATACAACAAAAAAAGTGCGCGCTCATACGATGACGAGCGCCGACGTATGGAGAGTTGGCTCGGAGATCATATGGGCTTTGTCCGCACACCGGAGGGTAAGAACGTATTTATATCCATCGATAGTCGCAGCATAAAGCATAACCCGTTTTATAAGGCGTGGAAAGCAAAAAGCTTCACCGATGGTGATATTACGCTTCATTTCATTCTTTTCGATATCCTGCATTCACAGGAAACTATGTTATCGCTTTCCGAAATATTGAACCTTATTGATGAAAAGTATCTTTCCAAATTTGACGAACCGATGATGTTTGATGAATCCACTGTTCGCAAGAAGCTGAAGGAATACGCAAAAGAAGGTATTATTATTGCCGAAAAGCAGGGCAAGAAAATGCTCTACCGCCGCGCTGACGATGTTCAGATGTCAGATATCGGCGATGTGCTCGACTTCTATTCCGAGGTGGCACCGTGCGGAGTTATCGGCTCATTTTTGCTCGACAAAGACGAGCCGCACGATGATATATTTACCTTCAAGCACCATTACATAACCTCGGCTATGGACAGCGGAGTTCTCGCGGCGTTGTTTACAGCAATGCGAAATAAATGCGCGATCACCGTGCTTAATCATAGCCGCAGGAGCGAGGATGCAAGAAAAAACAGAATAATTCCGCTTCGCATATTTATAAGTGTGCAAAGCGGCAGACAGCATTTGCTTGCGTACCACCCCGATTTCAACTGCATAAACTCTTTTCGTGTGGATTATCTGTCAGATGTAAGAATAGAAGAACCCACACCGCGTTTTGACGAGCTTCGCGCAACGCTCGATTCCATGCAGACGAAAATATGGGGCGTTGCAACGAAAAAAGAGGATGTTACAGAGCACATCGAATTTACGGTTGTGATCGATCCGCACGAGGACTTTATAATTGAAAGACTTGAACGTGAAAAGCGTATCGGCAGGGTGGAAAAGCTCGACGAGCTTACATACCGCTTTGTAGCGGACGTTTACGACACATCAGAGCTTGTTCCTTGGATGCGGACGTTTATCTGCCGTATCACAGACATGAAGTTTACGAATAAGATGATCGAAAAACGGTTCAAGCGCGATATTGAGGAAATGTACCGTATGTACGGCATAGATGCGGGGGTGGCGGAATGATATTCAGTGAGCTTTACTCGGCTTATTATAACGCCGTTGCGAGCATTATCGGTAAGCTGCTTTCGGGCGAGACCGACGAAAAAGAGCTTGCACGCTGCGTTTCAAAGTATGCGTTCGGAGAAAGCATGCTTACTATACTTCCATCTCTGAAAAGCGAGAAATGGCAGCTTCTACACGCCGATTTGACGACACATATCGAGCACAAGCCCACCATGCCGCTGACAAACATTGAAAAACAGTGGATCAAGGCAATCTCGCTTGATCCGCGAATCAAACTGTTCGGTGTTGATTTTGGCGCACTCGATGATGTTGAGCCGTTATTCACCGCAGAGGATTACTACATATATGATAAGTACGCGGACGGTGACCCTTATGAAGACGAGGGATACATCAAGCGTTTCCGTATGATTCTTGCGGCGATACGCGACCGCAAGCCTCTGCATATTGAGATGATAAACCGCAAGGGGCAGAATGTTGATATGAATGTTATCCCCGAACGGCTTGAGTATTCGGAGAAGGATGATAAATTCAGGCTTATTACGTCAGGTGTGCGGTACGGCGGCACAGTAAATCTGGGACGGCTTACAAGTGTCAGACACTATAACGGAAGCAGACTGTCTGATGCACCGCTTCGACCACCTGTGATAAAAAGTCTAACTTTGACCGTAACAGATGAGCGAAATGCACTTGAGCGAGTGATGCTTCATTTTGCCCACTTTGAAAAGCGTGCGGAAAAGATAGACGATATACACTACCAACTGACCGTAAACTATGACCGTGACGATGAAACGGAGCTTGTTATCCGTGTGCTTTCGTTTGGACCGATGGTCAAGGTGGAAGCTCCGGAGCATTTCGTTGATTTGATAAAAGAGCGCTTGATGCGCCAAAAAAACTGCAATTTAACTTAAAAAACACGTTTTTCGCTGCGAACTTTAATGAGTTCGCAGCTTTTTTTCCGTGAAAAGTGAGGAAAAAGGTGGTAAAATGTAATCACAAAAGGCGCAGACAGCAATTGCTTAAGCAACGGACTTTTAATTCGTAGAGCTAACGGGAGGTATATCCCGGGTATGTGCCTTGCTTAAAGATACGAACAGCAACTCATCCAATCATTGCTGACGGCCTTACTCCACATGGAGCGCTCGCGGTTGTAGCGGGAAAGATGGCTGATTTTGAATCGTATCTTGTTAAACGGTACTGCGGTCTGAGTCCATGTCGTGACCATGTCAACTTGGCCGCAGTGCTGTTAAAACGCATCGATGATAATACCTACTCCTGCTGGGTTGGTGTTCACTTGCGGTGCGGTTGAATTGCCCCTCATTTGCGGAGCCGCCGCTGCGTGTTTTATCGAAAGTGTGTCCGCCGAGGGATAATTCATTCAAAGGCACATACTGCAACTCTTATAGCTAATGAAATTGGATCAAAAAGTGAAAAATGTGCCTTGTTATTTCGAAGCTTAACGGAATCCGACCTACATATACTGTGTATGTGTAAGTGGGTTTACCGATAAGACATTAAAGACGCTCACAGCACTGAAGCATTGTCAGGTAAGTTCTGACCCACGCCGATATTGGCGTGAAATTCACGCAAATGCGTCTTGTATATGAGAAATGGCAACAGTGAAAACTTACCGAAGTTCATTGCTCAAAGCACCGCTTTGAAATCCTGCCATTTTTCATCTTTTTCCGCTTCCCCAGAGACACGCACAGCAATTTATTCCTACTTATTTATCAAGACTCCTAAAAGGGGTGTCTTGTTTTAAAGGGAAGCTTATCTGTAAAAAAGATGCCCACAGCAAGTACCGTCTATCATCTGCCCCATAGGAGCAGCTGCCCATTGTAGGCAGTGACAAGCGGAGTGAAAGGCTTCGCATGATATTAAAGGCATCTTGTAAATATGTGCCGTCACTTGTAGATTCTGCGCCATAAATCAATTATGGGTAAGGCTGCCGAGGGCACATAAAAGCAAAGGCGCAAACAGCGATAAAAATACTGACAAATGGGCGCGGAGAAATCCAACCCTTATCGGTGGAATTGCGCCTTGTATATGGAAGGGGGACTCTGTGGCAGAGCAGGTGTCGAAAGCACTTGAGTGGAGGTTCGAATCCTCCCCCTCCCACACAAAAAAGGCAAGTACAGCAAATCCAAGCTTCCGAGTAGCGTCTTTAAAATAAAACGAGCCGCGAGTGAGACGCGGTAACTTGCCTTGTCATATGCCTTGGTAGCTCAGTTGGTAGAGCGAGGGACTGAAAATCCCTGCGTCGCAGGTTCGATTCCTGCCCAAGGCACCAGAAGGCACCAACAGCAAACCATCTATAAATAAGAATACCGATGTAATGATTCAGTTCATTCTCGGGGGTAAATTACTAGACAGCGCCTTGTTAATTTTAAAATTCACCGAAAAAAGGAGAAATATATCATGTTAAATTATCTTAAAAACGAAGCTAACGTTGCTACCACCGAAAACGGTGCGGTAACTCACATCACAACCGAATCCGACTGCCTTGACCTCTTTGCGACCGTCGGCGCGCTTCGCAGAGAAAGCGATGCGGAAATCGAGTCAAGATTCATCCGCGCATTCACCGAAAACAGAGATATCGCCATGAAGCTGCTCTTTTTCGCACGTGATATTCGCGGCGGTCTCGGTGAGCGCCGTGTGTTCCGCGTTATCCTTAATTGGCTTGCCAAGAATGAGTCGAAAACTGTGCGTAAGAACCTCGAATACGTTGCCGAGTACGGACGCTTTGATGACCTGCTCACCCTTATGGGAACGCCCTGCGAGGATGCTATGATCGAGGTAGTAAAAGCACAGCTTGAAGCCGATATGGCGGCACTTGCAAGTAGCGGCGAGGTTTCGCTTCTTGCAAAGTGGCTTCCGTCAGTTAATGCGTCGAACAAGGAAACCGTACATAACGCAAAGAAGATAGCACGAAAGCTCGGTATGTCCGACAAAGAATACAGAAAAGTGTTGGTTGAACTTCGTGCACATATCCGCATTATCGAAAACAATCTCCGCGAAAAGGATTACACCTTCGACTATTCGAAGCAGCCCTCAAAGGCAATGTTTAAATACCGTAAGGCGTTTATTCGCAATGACGGCGAACGCTACGGCGAGTTTGTGAATACGGTTTCTACCGGAGAAGCGAAGCTTAACGTAGGCACGCTTATGCCTTACGAAATAATCACCCCATTTTTCCGTAAGAACGTAAGCGATGAGGAACGCAAAGCCATAGACGTTACTTGGAATTCTCAGCAGGATTTTGGCGGCGATGAGAACACTCTCGTTGTAATCGACGGCTCTGGTTCAATGTATGGCGGTGGTGATCCCATGCCTGCAACTGTTGCGCTTTCCCTTGGCATCTACTTCGCCGAGAGAAATACGGGTGCGTTTGCAAATCACTTTATTACGTTTTCCGAAAATCCGCAGCTTGTTGAGGTGAAAGGCGAGGATATCCTCGATAAGGTTCGTTACTGCCATAACTTTAACGAGGTGGCAAACACTAACATCGAGGCTGTGTTCGATCTTGTGCTCAATACAGCCGTGAAAAACAACGTGCCGCAGAGCGAGCTTCCGTCAAAGATAGTCATTATTTCCGACATGGAGTTTGATTACTGTGCCGAAAACGCATCGCTTACCAACTTCGAAAACTCAAAGCGGAAGTTTAAGCGATACAGCTACGATCTTCCCGAGGTTGTTTTCTGGAACGTGGCAAGCCGCAACCGTCAGCAGCCCGTAACCAAAAACGAGCAGGGTGTTGCGCTTGTATCTGGATGTACGCCGAGGCTTTTCTCGATGATTGCTGGCGGCACGCTGAATCCGTATGCGTTTATGCTTGAGGTTATCGAGAGCGAGCGGTACGCGAAGATAAGTGCATAATAATATAGGGGGGCGAAAATGCCCCCTTATGCTCATGCTTGCCCACTTTGAAAAGAAATACGAAAAGTAAAAAAACAGTTAAACTGCAGAATCAAAGAAAAGTTCGCAGCTTTTTTTCCGTGAAAAACGAGGAAAAAGGTGGTAAAATATGCTTGCAAGGTTACTCGGGGCGGGTGTTTGAGTCAATCATTCACCGCGGTGCACGAGGATATTCCAAAGTGTATGCCAGAAGAACACTTGCACCTTGAGCCTATCAAGCTCTCTATTCGCGGGTTCGAATCCCGCCGTGCGTTGAAAAACGTATCGCCAGTGGTTTGGAAGATTTGTCCTTCGGGACGCAAAAAGAACGGTACACGAAATCGTGTGCGAGAACGTTTTTATTCTGACATTCGTTATCATTCGGCAAAGCGAGAAGTGCTTCGGCACATCTCGAAGAGCAATGCAAAAGCAAGCCTTGCCTGAGAATGGATAC
>JAZRAB010000126.1:0-3542 GCA_045634345.1 Candidatus Flemingiibacterium sp.
GCTCATACTGACAGATGCCGATGCATCCGGTCTGGGTTACGATAACATCATCGCCGAGACCTGCCTCGCCGATTCCCTCAACGAAAGCGTTGAGTACGGGGCGTGCGCCTGCTGCGATACCGCAGGTAGCCATACCGACAACGATTCTTGTTTCGCCGCTGGAGGTACGCAGAGCAACCTTGTCCTGCATTTTAGCTTTTATAGCTTTCAGCTCTTCAAGTGACTTCATGGTGATTATCCTTTCTATATTTAGAATTTTAAATTTTTAACTGTTTGATTTCTCCGCTTCTTCATATTGCTCACGAAGATTTCCGTCGATCCACACAAGTATCTCCGGCTCATTAAGCGGAATCTCCTCGCCAAGCACCTCTCTCAGCTCCGCACACGACAGTGACACTTCTCTGCCCTCAATTATGTGTCGGTAGATGAAGTTTATGTCGGGTGAGCCTTGTATTAAGGTCTTGACTGTCTCGACCATATCGCCTATTGGGATAAAGTCAATGTGGTTGCGTCCGAATCTCGCCGCTGTCGTGGTACCGTGATCGGCATGCTCCGACTCATGCTTTGAGGTTATCGTAACGCCTCCGCCCGTCATTTCTGCGAGCATTGTGAGAAACGGTATACCGAGTCCGACCTTTCTGGTCTTTCTCGTTGTGAAGAATGGATTAGTGAGCTTGTCTACCTGCTCTTTTTTCATACCGCATCCATTGTCGGTAACGCTGAAATCAAGCCATTCCCCCTCCTCACGAAGAGTTATTTCAATCTCCGTGGCTCCGGCTCTGACCGAGTTCATCGTGATATCAAGCACGTAAAGTGAAAGCTCGTCCATTGTTCTTCTCCTTGTTAATGCCCAAGCAGATAATCGATAAGCCTGTTTCGTACATGCGCCGATGAATACGGCTCATCATCAAGCTCGATCTGAAATCCCTGCTCGGATATATCCGTGAGATAATGCGCGTCCGATGACTGAACATGAACAAGTCCGCGTTCAAGAATTATCGGATATTTTGAACGGCAATCCTCGAGCGACACAATATCATTAAGCTCATAAGCGGTAAATTTCGGCTCAGGCGGAAAATCACCGAGCATTGAAATGATACCGTTTGCGCTTCGGTCAATGTGTGCCGGGAAGCATACGCCGCCGCGTTTTATCACCTCGCGGTGTGCTTCATCGAGTGAAATGTCGGATGCATTTATAAGAAGAATTTCTTCCTCGCCGCATATCTCGTCATTCTCGTCGATAATAAGCTGTTTACCAAAAATCTCGGGTTTATTTTTTATTGGGAATCTGCGTCCTTCGACAAAGCTGTCGAAATCCATCGCCGATTCAAGATCACGGAACAGACACACCGCATGAATATCTTCGGCAGTAGTAAGCTCCATACCCGCGACCGGTATAAGTCCATAGCTCTTTGCAATTTTGAAAAAAGCAGGACAGTTTTTTGAAGAATTGTGATCGGTAAGTGCGACTATCTGCAAGCCGTTCAGCACAGCCATTCCGGCAATATTACCGGGAGTCATGTCATCGTCCCCACACGGAGAGAGACATGAATGAATGTGCAGATCGCAAAGATAGCGGCTCATTCCGAGATACCCGAAAGAGAATCATGTATACGCACACACAGCTCATACGCTGAAAGCGGAGATGTGAGCACGGTAATGCCGTTTGTGTTAGCGGCTTCGACAGCTTCATCGGGAAGCTCCACATCTTCAGCAAGTATGACTGCCGCCGCCTCGGTAAGGCTTGCGACTGCAATGGTGTTTGTGTTTGGCATGATCGTTATCCAAAGATTATCCGCCTCAACATGACTCATGGCGCGGCTTAACAGGTCCCCGACGTAAACGCCGTCCCATTCCTTATCCGCATTACCGCAGATAAGTCTTGCTTCAAGCTTTGCGCTTATTTCATTCACCGTCATTTGAAGCATCCTCCGTCTCGGGATTTTTTCTTTCAGCTAAGGGTTTGAACCGTTCAAGAAGCGATTCTTCCCTACGCTTATCAAGATATTCGTGGAAAATCTGACGCATTATTACCGTACACTCGTCCGCGCTCGTTTCGCACTTGACTATATCCTCGGCAAATGCCATACACGTCGGTGCACCGCACGAGCCGCAGTCAAGTCCGGGAAGCTCTTTTGTGATCGACTCGATATCACTCATCATGCGCATCGCCGTCTTTCGGTCATCCGCAAGCAGGCTGTATGGATTGTACTCGACAGTTTTCTCTTGGAAATACTGATCGGGGATCCAATCACTTGCAGGTCGGTTCGGTGAGACGGGAAGATAGCGCTTTAACGATTGCAGCCGGGCTTGTGCTATGTATGGGTTGGCGACAGTCATCGCGCCGCCCACGCATCCGCCGCTGCAGGCGTTAAGCTCAACGAAGTCGAGCGTCGTGATATCGGAATTATCAATCTGATCAAGAACGCGGATACAGTTTTCAATACCGTCCGCCGCAAGATAGCGATCATTAAGTATCGCCGTCGATTCACCGCCGGTAGATGCCCATCCGATTCCGATCATACCGGACTCTGTGGTTTCAAGCGGTTCATTCTCGCGTTTTTTCATTACGTCAAGCAGAGCGAAATACACGTCGCGCACCGATATCGTTGCAGATATGTAATTTCGGTCTCCTGCGAATGAGTTCTTTACATAGCTTACCTTTGCAGGACAGGGTGAGATAAATATTATACCGATCTCCTCGGGTTTAAGCTCGGGATGCTCGCTCATCGCCTTGTCTCTTGCTAGAATAGCGGCAATATCGACAGGCGGCAGAATCGGCATGATATTCTCGCAAAGGTCGGGATAATTCATGCTGATAATGCGCGTGATAGCGGGACATGCTGAGCTTAATATCGGCTTTTTTACATCCTCGCGGTTTATGTACTTGCGTGTGTATGCACTCACAAGCTCAGCCGCGCAGGCAACCTCGAACACATCATCAAATCCGAGATCGAGAAGACCCCGTATGATGTAGCCAATATTGTCGAGATTATCGAACTGACCGTACAGCGACGGCGCGGGAAGCGCTATCGTGTACTTATAATTGCCGAGGACTGACAGACTATCATGCGTCGCTTTTTTTGCTTTATACGGACATACTCTAATGCATTCGCCGCAGTCAATGCACCGCCCCGAATTGATGACCGCATGTCCGTCACGGATGCGTATCGCTTCAGTAGGACAGCGTTTAAGACAAGTCGTGCATCCCTTGCATTTATCTATATCCAGTGAAACCGAATGCTTATAATCTGTAGCCATATACACCTCGATTTATAATGTCTCGGGATTTACAGCTTAACCGTCATTGTGATGGTAGTACCTTCACCGACGACCGTATCGATCTTCATGGAATCGGTGTACTTTTTCATATTGGGAAGACCCATTCCGGCTCCGAAACCAAGGTTCCTGATGTTTTCCCTCGCAGTGGAGTAACCCTCCTGCATTGCGAGCTCAACATTCGGAATACCCGGACCTCGGTCGGATAAAGTAATCACGATTTCTTCATCAAACACCTCAACGTCGGCAGTACCGCCGTTTGC
>JAZRAB010000127.1:0-2202 GCA_045634345.1 Candidatus Flemingiibacterium sp.
CATGGCTACGATCCGACTTTCAAACGCCGATCCATCCGCCCCTGACACCCCCACCAGGCTCGGCTAACGCACTCCTTTTGTTATATAGCTATCCTTGCGCGGAGAGCGAAGCGATTCCGCGCCTCAAGCCGATATGCACTGCCGCGCATGAAGCGTGGCGTTTTTTCGCCACGCGAGCGCGACAGGGCCACTAAACAAAAGCGGAGAGCGTAGCGACTACGCCGTCCCTTTGCGGTACTCCCCCTGCGCGTAGCGCAATATAGGACTCTACCTCGTAAGAGCCAAGGAAAGGGGGAGAGCCATGAGTGGGGCGAAAACCTACGGATGATGAGTTGGTTGTCGCCCCTCTCGTGACGTTTCCCCTCTGCCGTGTGGGCACGGCAGAGGTCGCATCCCCGAGCCGCGAGAGCGCGGTGAGGTCGTTCCCCCAAAGCAGTAAAAAATATCCCTCCGTCCCACGATGACAGAGGAGAAAGCGAGCTATATATGAGCATTATAACAAAGCAAATCGCAGACGGCATAAACCTAAGCTATGTCGAAACCGATAAATTCAAAACAGGTATGCTGTCCGTCAACTTCATCGCACCGCTCGATTCTGCGAGCGCGGCAAAAAACGCACTTATTCCAAATATCCTTATGCGCGGCTCCGTAAAATACCCGAGCATGGCGGAGATAAATAAGAAGCTTGACTACCTTTACGCCTCCAGCCTTTCGGCACGCAATATGAAACGCGGTGAACGCCAAATCTTCGGAATCAGCGCAGGCATGATAAATTCCGATTACGCAATGAATGGCGAGGACCTCGTAATCGAAGTCACCGACGTTCTCGGCGATATACTTTTTAACCCCGTTACCTCCGGTGAGGCGTTTGATGCGGCATACACCGAAAGCGAAAAGCGCAACCTGATAGACGCTATCAATGCGAAGATAAACAATAAGGCGCTCTACGCACGTCAGCGCTGTATCAAGGAAATGTGCAAGAACGAGCGCTTCGGTCTCGATGAAACGGGAACTGACGAGGAGGTTGCGGCGTGTACCGCCGAAAATGTGTACGCGCACTACAAAACCGCGCTTAAGACTTATCCCGTTGAGATATTCTTTGTCGGCAAATGCGATATTAATGCGCTTGCAGACAAGCTGACTGAACTGTTTTCGGGTATAGAGCGAAATCCCATCCCCACGCCCCAAACCGAGATAATCCGCATCTGCGACAAGCCGAAAACCGTCGTAGAGGATATGCCGGTCAACCAGGGCAAGCTGACTATCGGCTTCCGAAGCGGAATCACCGTTTTCGATGCCGACTATCCGGCACTGATGATGTTCAATGAAGTTTTCGGCGGCGGCGTCACCTCGAAGCTCTTTATGAACGTGCGCGAAAAGATGAGTCTTTGCTACTACTGCGCAAGTGCCCCCGATGCGGCGAAGGGACTGCTTATCGTGGCGAGCGGCATCGAGGTCGCAAACCGTGAAATCGCCGAAAAAGCCATATTCGATCAGCTCGATGCGATAAAACGCGGCGAGATTTCGGACGATGAAATAATCGGCGCACGCCTCGGACTTATCAATAATTATAAGGAGCTTGCCGACAGCGCAAGCGGACTTGAATCATGGTATCTCGGACGCCGTCTTGCCGGACTTGACGGTGCTCCGGAGGATATGATAGATGCAATCGCCGCAGTTAGTCTTGACGATATCGCTGCGGCGGCAAATAAAGCAACGCTCGACACGGTTTATTTCCTTAACGGCACACTGAAAGGAGCGCAGACAAATGCTTAACGTAACAACCCAAAAAAGCGAGTTCCTGCGCGAGGAATACTACAGCTTCAAACATAGTAGCGGACTTGATGTATATGTCTTTCCGAAGAAGCTGTCAACATCATACGCTCTCTTTGCAACGCGCTACGGCTCGATAGATTCAAAGTTCAAGCTTTCGGGCGATAAGGACTTCACTACCGTCCCCGACGGTATCGCGCACTACCTTGAGCACAAGCTGTTCGAGAACCCGAACGGTGAAGACACCTTCTCGCGCTACGCAAGATATGGCGCAAACGCGAACGCCTACACGGGCAACACAATGACAGCCTACCTTTTCTCCTGCACGTCGAACTTCAAGGAGTCACTTGAAATACTGCTTGATTTCGTCTCCACTCCTTATTTTACCCCCGAGACGGTGCAGAAGGAGCAAGGTATCATCGCGCAGGA
>JAZRAB010000128.1:0-7334 GCA_045634345.1 Candidatus Flemingiibacterium sp.
ATCCGAGATAGGCGAGCAGTGGTCACCGCATACTGCACCTGCAAGACATGCGGACATGCCTACGAAGTAGAGCGAGCTTGTGGGATCGAAGATGCTTGCAACGATCGGGATGAGGATGCCGAAAGTACCCCAAGACGTACCGGTTGCAAAAGCAAGCAGGCAGGCAACGATGAATACAACCGCAGGAAGGAAGAGTGAGAGTGCCTCTGCAGAACCTTTCATCATTTCTTCAATGCATACATCTGCGCCGAGCATACCGGTCATGTTCTTAAGAGCGGTTGCGAAGGTGAGGATGGTGATTGCCGGAACCATTGCAATGAATCCCTTCGGAATGCAAGCCATTGCGTCCTTAAAGGAAACAACACGGCGGCAAACAAGATAAATGATTGTCAAAACAAGTGCGATAAGACCGCCCCAAGGTAAGCCGACTGTAGCATCAGTGTTAGCGAACGATGTAATGAAGTCGTCACCTGCAAGAATACCGCCGACGTAAACAAGAGCGAATACGCATATTGCAATAAGCGCGAGAATGGGAAGCACGAGGTCGATTACACGGCCTTTTTCGTTGACTTCAAGCTCCTCGGAAGCTTTGTTAGTGGATTCTCCAGTCGTGAAAAGATCACCATTTTCGATAGCGTTCTTTTCGTGCTTTGCCATCGGACCGAAGTCAACCTTCAGTACGATTATGAGTACAACGAAGAGCAGAGTCATCAGCGAGTAGTAGTTGAAAGGAATAGCACGAACAAACAGCTCAAGTCCGCTGTAGCCTGTGGTGGCAGGATCGATATAAGACGATACTGCTGCTGCCCATGAAGAGATAGGTGCTATCATACAGATAGGAGCCGCGGTCGCATCAATTATGAATGCGAGCTTTGCGCGGGATACCTTGTGTGCATCCGATACGGGAAGCATTACCGAACCAACGGTAAGGCAGTTGAAATAGTCATCAATAAATATAAGAACGCCAAGAACGAATGCGGCAAGCTGTGCGCCGATGCGCGTCTTAATGTGAGTCTGTGCCCATTTACCGAAAGCCGCTGCCGCTCCGGTCTTATTAATTAGTGCGACTATAATACCAAGGATAACAAGGAACAAGAATATACCTGCGTTATCTGCTACAGCAGGAATAAGACCGTCGTTAATCAGGGCATCAACTGTGCCAAGCGGGCTGAAGCTTGTTGCGAGCAGACCACCTGCAAGGATACCGATAAAGAGGGAAGAATAAACCTCTTTAGTGATAAGCGCAAGACCAATTGCTATTACAGGGGGAAGAAGTGCCCAAAGAGTTGCATAGAAACGGTTGGTATTCTCCTCGCTCTCTTCGGAGGTCTCATCATCAGTTGCGACATCATCAGCGATGGCATCATCAGCGGAGATATCGTCTGCAGGAGCAGAGATGATTATTGCATCCGTTACCGGAGCATCATCTTCAGCGACTGCGGCATCCGGAGCATCTGCGGACGGAGCAGGAGAGATGAGAAGTATGTCCCCGGGGGCTTCGTCTTCAGCAGATACGCCAAAGCTGAAAACCGACATCACGAGCATAACTGCTACAGCGAGGACGAGAAAACGCTTTGTTTTGATAGATTGCATGGTAGAGTTCTCCTTTACTTTAATTGGTTAAATTTTACCACATTTTAAACGCTATGTCAATATATTTCGACAAAAAACATAATTGATTTTTAAAAATATGTTAATACAAGCAGCTTGGCGGATGTGGATTTATGTATGAATCGGTCGAACGTGTATATTTTTATATGTAAAATAAATCTGTAACAACATATTCATATTTTTGAGATACAATATAAATACAGTCTCATACGCACGTGTTGTATGAGAATAATATTTAGGAGGATACATATGAACAATTTTAAAAAGGATGGGGAAACATTCTATACGGATTTGAAAAAAGCTCCGAAAAATCCGAAAAAGGCGCTGCGTGTCGCAGTCGTTATTATTGTTATTTTAGCGGTGCTTGCGGCACTGTCGACCTGCTGGTACACGGTTGATGAAAAGCAGCAGGCGGTCGTTACGACATTCGGCAAGGTGTCATCTGTTACCGGCGCCGGTATGCATTTTAAGCTTCCGCTCGGCATACAAGAGGTGGAAAAGGTTGATGTTAATGTATATCAGAAAATAGAGCTTGGATACCGCAGTTCTCCTACTGCTTCAACCAGCTATGATGTCGTGGAGAAGGAATCCAAGATGATTACGGGTGACTACAATATAGTTAATGTTGATTTCTTTATTGAATATAAGATATCCGATCCCGTTAAGTATCTTTATAATTCCAAAATGCCCGAAACGATACTTAAGAACCTTATTCAGTCGCAGATCAGAGCGGTTGTCGGAAGTGCAACAGTCGATCAGGTACTGACCGATGGCAAGACTGATATCCAGATCCGCGTCAAAGAGCTTGTTGCGGAAATTTTGGAAGAATACGACATCGGACTTACACTTACGGATATTAAGATACAAGATGCGGAACCGCCTACAGTCTCGGTAATCGAAGCATTCAAGGCAGTCGAAACCGCAAAGCAGGGCGCCGAGACAGCTATCAACCAGGCAAAGGCGTACAGCAATCAGAAGCTTCCGCAGGCGCAGGCTGAAGCGGACCAGCTTATTCAGAATGCTGAATATCTGAAGCAGAACCGTATCAATGAGGCTGTTAAGCAGGTGGCGCGCTTTGAGGCTATGTATGATGAATACTCAAAGAACTCCGATATTACACGCATCCGTATGTATTACGAGATGATAGAGGAGGCGCTTCCCGGCGTGACTCTCTATATTGATGTATCTGACGGATCTACCGAAAAACTGTTGCCGCTTGACGATTTCACGTCAAATGCACAGTGAGAAAGGAGAATACAAATGAAAAAAGGTATTATAATAACCGCGATTGTACTGCTTGTGCTGATCTTTATAGCTGCCAACTCGCTTTATACGGTAGCCGAAAATGAATATGTTTGTCTCATGAGATTCTCCGAGATCGTTGACGTAACAAACGAAGCCGGACTTCATTTTAAAATACCGTTTATAGATACGCTTCGCAGCTTCCCCGATACTACGCTGATATACGACATTCCGCCGTCAGAGGTTCTGACGAGCGACAAGAAAAATATGACCGTTGACAGCTACATAATCTGGGAGATATCTGATCCCCGTACCTTCTACCGCACGCTCGGTACAACGAATGAAGCGGAAGCGCGTATTAACGCGGTCACGTATACTGCGCTTAAAAATCTTATGGGTACACTCATGCAGGATGATATCATTAATACCGAGGATGCATCGGGAAGAAACGATATCTATGCAGGTATTACCACTGAGGTTGCAGAGCTTTGCGCGACATACGGCATAAATGTAATTGACGTTCGCATCAAGCGTTTTGACCTTGCGCAGAGCAACGAGGATGCAGTTTACGCACGCATGATCTCTGACCGCAACCAAATCGCCGAGAAGTATACTGCGGACGGTAATTATGAGGCATCGATTATCAGAAATGAGGTCGACAAGCAGGTGAACATCATAGTTTCCAATGCCGAGGCAGAAGCGGCGCGTCTTCAGGCAGAGGGCGAGCAGGAATACATGAGATTACTCGCAGAAGCCTACAACACCGATGACAAGAAAGATTTCTATGAATTTACCCGTGCGCTTGATGCACTTAAAGCATCTTTGTCGGGGGACGACAAGGTGGTTATCATAGATAAGGATTCAAAGCTTGGTCAGACACTCATGAATCCGTAAGGAGACCTGCGATGAAAGACAGATTTGAAAAGATATATTCACAAGGCGTTTTAAGCGTTACCGAGATACTTGTTGACAAGGAGACCGGCGTGTGTTATCTATGGCATCATGACGGTTACGCCGGCGGACTTACCCCTTTGCTTGATGCCGACGGCAAGCCGGTTGTAAATAAAGAATACAAATAAATTCAAGGAGACAGCTATGTACAATATTGTAAAAAAAGGCTCGTCGGAGGTTCCGGTTATTACCCTCACGGATTATGTGGATCCTAACGGATATTGTCCCAAGGTGGAGTTTTACGCAACCTACAGTGATGTCGGCTTCCACGCTCATTTTACTACATATGAGAAGAATCCCAAGGCGATTGCTACAAAGCATTTTCAGTTTGTTCATCTTGACAGCTGTGTTGAGTGGTTTATCAATTTTGATCCTGTCCATACTGACAGATATTTCAACTTTGAAATGAATTCCAACGGTGTTACCAACATGGCGTTCAGACGTGACAGATACGATGTTACAAAGCTTACAGAGGAGGACGCCGAAATGCTTGACATTAAGGTGGAAATCCTCGATGAGTGCTGGACGGTTGATTTAACGGTGCCGTTTGAGTTCATAAAGAAGCATATCCCCGACTATGAATTTAAGAAGGGACTTGAACACCCCGCGAATGTATATAAGTGCGGAGAGGAAACAGACTTTCCTCATTACGGATGCTGGAAAATGGTCAGCCGCGAAAAGCCCGATTTCCATATTCCGTCATATTTCGGCAGAATGACTATTGTATAAGAAAACAACGGCAGGTGATTATTCACCTGCCGTTGTTTGCATGGGTTGAATTTGAGTTTGTAGGGAGGGCGCCCGCGCGGAAGCTACGATACTCGGAGTGCTAAACTCCCGACAAACAATAATTTATCATTACAAGGACACTATGAAAGCTTTGCGAGCGCCTCAATAGCATCGTGCTCGCATATGCAGTCACAGTGCTCCTTCACATAGGAAAATGCCGCTGATGCCTGCAGGCGCCGTCCGTATCCGTCGATGTATTCGCCGAGGCGGTCATGCCGTCCGGCACGCAGATACTCACGGTATGTTACGCTGTTCTCGCAGACAAGGTAATATATCCCGTCGCAATGCCACGCAGAGCTTGCTTTGGGGAGTGGGTGCGGAATGCTATGGAGAGCGCTTTGGGCGGCAAGACGTGCACAGACAGCAAGCAGATCTCCGAGCGAATTAAACCGGTAAACGCTTGTAAGTTTTATTGCTTCATTTTCATCAGGGGGTGCTTCACGACGCAGGGTAAGGCGCGTTATGTAAATTTCGGCTCCGCCGTCACGGGACGGATAAAGCTGGATAAAAACCTTATCGTCCGCCGCATCAAAGCCCGATACGCGCTTGACATCGGCGAGAAGCTCACGAAAAGCCTGCCGTGTTAGTGTATCCTCGCTGTCCATTGTTTCGCAGTCGAGATCATATTTATCGAGGTCTGATTTCGTGAGCATAAGCTTCAATTTCCCCGGACTTATGAGTATATGTTCCATCTGAATGATCCTTTCGGTATATGTTAAAGGCGATACGCTATGCGCACGCAAAGTAGTCTCATTAATATTATAATCAAATCCCTGCAAAATTGAAACCCCTAAATTTTTTCCATCCCTGATTTGTGAGTGTGTAAGTATTATTAAAAAATTAAAAATTTTCAAAAAAGTATATCTTTTGAGCGAATTATATGGTATAATATAAATATCATGTAAATTGAAAGGAAATACAACCATGACGTGGGAACAACTCGAAGCCGCGTGTTCGGCTTGTAATAAGTGTGCGCTTTCACAAACTCGCACCAATTGCGTTTTTGGTACCGGAAGCAAAAATGCGAGACTTATGTTCGTTGGCGAGGCTCCGGGTGAAAAAGAGGATCTGTCCGGCATACCGTTTGTCGGTGCCGCAGGTAAGCTCCTTGACCGGTTTTTAGATGCAGTTGATATCCCGCGCGAGGACGTTTACATAGCTAATATTTTAAAATGCCGTCCGCCGAAAAACCGCGATCCTCTGCCTGCGGAGGAGGATGCATGCATAGGTTATCTTGAAGAGCAGATAGCGCTTATTGATCCCGAGCTTATTGTGTGCCTCGGACGCATTTCCGCGATGAGGCTTATCAAGCCGGATTTTAAGATAACAAAGGAGCATGGAATCTGGTATGAGCGCTGCGGCAAGCGTATATGCGCTGTTTATCATCCCTCGGCACTTTTACGCGATCCTCATAAAAAAGAGGATATGCTTACCGATATGAAAAAGATAAAATCAGAGCTTGACAAGACTGTTTGAATCGGAGGATAACGTGAAAAATAAATTTTTCACGCAACGAAATTTTGTCTTTGTCGGCTTCGCCGCCAATTTCGCATACGAAACCGACAAAAATATCGACAAGTAAGGGAGTCTTTGCCTTGCAAAGACATGGTAATAAAAATGAAAATCCTTGTCATGATGACGGGCGGCACGATCAGTACCACCGTCAATGATAGCGGTCATCTTGCCGCAAACGGCAGAAATACGGTGTCCCTGCTTGCAAAGCGTCTTAATGAGGACGGGATTGCCGATATAGATTTTGAATATTCCCATCCGCTTGACATTCTTAGCGAGAACATGACGTTTCCGCGGCTTAACCGTCTGCTTGATGCCTTTGCGGAGCTTGATCCCGAGCCGTATTCGGCAATCATTGTCGCTCATGGAACGGACACGCTTGCATACACTTCGAGCCTTCTTTCATTAGCGCTTGCAGGCTGGTGGGACAAGCCGATATTCCTTGTATCGAGCGATTATACGCTGACTGATCCGAGAGCAAACGGTCACGCCAATTTTCGCGCGGCGGTTGAGCTTGCTATAAAAGGCCTCGGGGCGGGAGTTTACGTACCGTACCGCAATTCGGACGGCGTTACTTATCTGCATCATGGCGCACATCTTCGCCAATGTGCTAACTTTACGGGAGATTTTTATTCTGCTGATATGAGTCCGTATAATGAAGCGATGCCGTATAAGATTCAAGCTGAATATCCGCCAATAGGTGAACTCAGGCATCTTGATGAGTGTATTATGCGCATAGAACCGTATGTTGGAATAGATTATTCTCTTTACCGACTGCCGCCGCATATTCGTGCGGTGCTTCACGGAAGCTATCATTCGGCGACTGCCTGTTCTGAACGCGCAGCGCAAAGTGAAGGCTATACGAGACGTTCCGCGCTCTTTCTGCTCGATGAATGCAAGCGCCGTGGGATTGATGTGTTTTTATCCCCCCTTCCCGAGCATATGCGTGCTTCTTCCGGTATTTACTCAACGACCGCTGATCTCGTGCGCCACGGAATGAAGCCGATATTTTCACTTACAAACGAATGCGCTTATATGAAGCTCGCCCTTGCGTATTCTCTCGGATACGAGGCAGATGAGGTATCTTCATTTATTGAGCGTGAAATCGCAGACGAAAAGATAGAGTGGTGATATAAGTGGAAAAATTAAAATTCAGGGTTATCGCCTCGGATCCGCTTTACGGACGTGCTTTGCAGCTTGAGCTTATACGGCTCGGACTTGTGGAAGCG
>JAZRAB010000129.1:0-3722 GCA_045634345.1 Candidatus Flemingiibacterium sp.
GAGCAATACGGCAGGCGGTGAAGAGCACCGCATGGGGCACCAACGCCCGGGGCAGCAAACCGCTCGACAAACTAAAATTTATCTTTAAATCAATTCACCATCATATCGAGCACCGCAAAGTGATGATCAACATGGTTTTCAAGATACCTCTCGCACGCCGCGGAAAATTCCGGCAAAAGCTCGTGGGCGAGCGTGAAGGAAAACAGCTTTGCCATATCCGCATAAAGCGCATGCTGCATTGCAAGCACCGACGCAGGTGCAAGGGGAATTATTATCTGCGTTGTGCGCATCTCATCAACCTCGCGGTCATTTTCAATGTACACCGGCTTGAAGTTGGCTTCCGAGCAGTGGCGGCAAAGCATCGTTCCTTCCATCACATTAAGATAGAGCTTCTTCTCTTCAACGCCGTGTCCACAGCTCTGACAGCAAACAATATTCGGCGCAAATCCTGCAAGCATAGCAAGACGCATCTCATAAACGCCCTTGATCAACCGCAAGTCCTTGTCCTTATAGTGAGTAAGCGCCCACAGTGTATTAAGTGCAAGACGAAGTATCTCCGGCTCGGACTGCTCCTCACTCGTCACATATTCAGCAGTATTAAGAATGTAAGTACCAACTGTCATCTTGTCGAAATCCTCGCAGAGATGAAAATAGTTTTCAATCAGCGAGGAATCGTTTAGTGTATATTTGTCATTATGCTCATACAGCACAAATTCGCTGTAGCAGAATATCTGCGTTGTCCCCGTATGCCGTCCGCGAAGTCTCACCGCGCCGCGCACAAGCACGGAAATACGTCCGCGTTCAGCTGTAAGCACGTTTATATATTTCGCGTTGTCGCTTATCGGCGTTTCTCGCAGAACGAGTCCCTTGACGGTGTGAAGCATATCAGTCGTCCGTAAAGCCGAAGCTGTTTAAAAGTCCGGCATTATCGCGCCAATTTTCTTTAACCTTCACCCACAGATCAAGATGCACCTGCACTCCGAAGAACGCCTCCATGTCCTCTCGCGCCCATGTACCGACCTTTTTTAGCGCAGCGCCGCGCTTGCCGATAATAATTCCCTTATGGGAATCCTTCTCGCAGAATATTTCAGCGCGTATCTTGATAATGGTCGGTTTTTCCTCAAACGCTTCGATAACAACGGCTGTACCGTGCGGAATCTCATCGTTCAGTGTACGCAGGAGCTTTTCGCGGATTATCTCCGCCACAAGCATACGCTCGGGCTGATCGGTGAGCATGTCCTCGGGGAAGAACCAATCCCCCTCATGAAGCAGTCCTGCCGCCTCGTCAATGACGATCGAAACGCCCTCATTCTTGAGTGCTGCCATCGGTATCACTGCCGCAAAATCGCAGATCGCAGAATACGCCATTATGCAGTCTGCAACTTTGTTTGCATTGACGGTATCGGTCTTGTTTATGGCAAGAATAACGGGAGTCTTCTGTTTTTTGAAACGCTCAAGCAAGCGCTCCTCAACCTCCGACACAGGCTTTGCCGCATCAACTACAAGGATTGCCGCATCAACCTCACCGATTGCAGATGAAATGGTCTTCACCATATAATCTCCGAGCTTGTTCTTCGGTTTAAGCATGCCGGGAGTGTCGAGAAAGACAAACTGATCCTCACCGACGGTAAGTATACCCGTAATACGGTTACGTGTAGTCTGCGGTTTACTTGAAACTATAGATATTTTCTCGCCGAGAAGTGCGTTAAGAAGCGTCGATTTACCGACATTCGGGCGACCGACTATTGCTATAAAGCCTGTTCTTGTCATAATAATTGTCCTTTTTATTTTAGTTATAGCTATATTCTATCACAAAATCTTACTTTTGTCTATAGCATCTTCAGCGCTTGATACCCATACAGTCAAGCACTGCCGACTGCTTCTCGCACATCACGCGCTCATCCTCTTCACTCGTTACGTGATCGTATCCAAGCAGATGAAGCACCGAGTGAACGGTGAGAAATGCAACCTCGCGCGTATAGCTGTGACCAAGCTCTGATGCCTGCTCACGTGCACGCTCAAGCGAGATAACGATATCACCGAGAATTACCGCCTCGGTCGCCATATTGATATCGCAGTCGCCGTCCTCGCTCATCATAGGAAACGAAAGCACATCCGTCGCGGCATCAATATCGCGGTGCTCGCGGTTGATCTCGCGGATACCTTCGTTATCCGTAAAGGTCACGGAGATTTCAGTTGAGCACTGAAAATCCTCGTATGCCAGCGCAGAATAGATCGCCGCCTTTACAAGACAGCGAAGCTCGCTTGTTACGTTTTCCTTATCCTGCTCGTTTGTAAAATGAATGTAGTGTCTCATTGTTCATTGTCCTTTCTGACTTTATACTTCTGCTTTGCTTCACCGTCTCTTTGACGGCTCTTATCATAATTTTCATACGCCAGAATTATCTTCTGCACAAGTCTGTGGCGAACCACATCGCGTTCACTGAATCGGTGTACCGCGATGTCGTCGATACCCTCAAGTATCTTCACCGCCTCGGCAAGACCGCTCTTTTTACCGAACGGCAGATCGGTCTGCGTAAGGTCTCCCGTTACGACCGCCTTTGAATTAAATCCCAGACGAGTCAAGAACATCTTCATCTGCTCCGGCGTGGTATTCTGCGCCTCGTCGAGAATTATAAACGAGTCGTCAAGCGTGCGTCCACGCATATACGCAAGAGGTGCAATCTCAATTATACCGCGCTCAACGTAGCGCTGATACGCCTCGCTTCCGGGCATCTCATAAAGCGCATCGTAAAGCGGACGCAGATACGGGTCTATCTTGTTCTGAAGGTCTCCGGGTAAAAATCCGAGCTTTTCTCCGGCTTCGACCGCAGGGCGAGTAAGTATAATACGCTCGACCTGCTTTGATTTCAGCGCCGTCACCGCCATTGCCACCGCGAGAAATGTCTTTCCCGTACCGGCAGGTCCGATACCCATAATAACGGTGTTTTTCTTTATGGCATCAACGTATTTCTTCTGTCCGACAGTCTTCGCTTTTATCGGCTTTCCGCGTGTAGTCAGGCAGACCGCGTCATCGTCAAGCTCCGAAAGCTCGTTCTTTTTCCCATCGGACACCATGCCAATAACGTAATCCACACTTTGTGCCGTCAGCGTGTTGCCAAGCTTTGCCATACGCTTTAAATATGCAAGCGCATCTGCGGCACGCTCCACCGCGCTCATATCCGAACCGCTTACGCTGACCGCGTCACCTGCCGTATTAATGCTGTCTCTCGATTTTATCACAACTCCAAAAGTGCTCTCAAGCTTTTCAAGATTTACATCCAGCTCACCGAACAATGCCGCCGTCTGTTCGGGCGAATCGGTGAGTATTATCTTTTCGGGCATTTTAATCACCATGTCTTTGCAAAACAAAGACTTCCTTACTTGTCGATATTTTTGTCGGTTTCGCGTGCGAAATTGGCGGCGAAACCGGCAAAGACAAAATTTCGTTGCGTGGAAAATTTATTTTTCAAGCTAATTCTCTCCTGTGTTTTCCTTTGTATATATGGGTATTTCCCGTGCGATGTCTGTCACCGCACGCATTTCACATTCAATTAAATAGCTTCCGTCACGCATACCTGCGTTTATTTCGCGTGCGACCAATTCGCAATTCTGCAGTGCCTCGGCACACCTCCGGCGAAGCTGTCTGTATGCTTCGGCACGCGCTTCGTCCTCGCTTAGCGTAACAACGGTATCAGCATACTCGCGGTATACAACCTCAT
>JAZRAB010000130.1:0-5165 GCA_045634345.1 Candidatus Flemingiibacterium sp.
TATGGATCGGCGTTTGAGAGCAATTGGTTCCCCTCTGCAAATCGGCAGGCGGTGCGAAGCACCGCAAGGAGCGCCGTCGCGCGTGGCACCAAACCGCTCCACTCGCACTTGCCGCGCTTCGCGCGACAGCGCCACAAACTCAACTTCACACAAAAAAACAGGTGCTTCAGCACGAAGCACCTGCGAAAATATAGATTTTAGAAATAAATTGTTTCTCCGGTTTCTGCGGACTTGTAAATAGCGTCCATGATCTCCATGAGCGCGATCGCTTCCTCGGGCTTGCAGATACACTCTGTGCCGTTTATACAGCAGTCAACGAAGTGATTGATTTCGGCAACGGAAGCCTCTTTGTTTTGCATGATCGGTTCGATCTCACGGATATAGTTGTCATCCTCGACTTCGACTAACTCAAGCTTCTTCTCGCCGCCCGGTTCCAGTCTCGCGCCGGCTTTCTCGCCGCAGATCTGCATCCAGCATGACGGCTTTACTATCATGAGCACGCTGCTTGCTTTGACATACATGTATGCGCCATTTTCAAATTTGATGTAGGCACTTGCTGAAGTCTCGACGTCGGTTTCGTATTTAGCGCTATCGGAGGATACCCACCCCGCTTTTAGTCCTTTGACCTTAGAGGGAAGATCTCTGTTTGTGTAGCTTGTGCTTCCGGTGACGCTCTTTACCTTCGGGTAGCCCATCGCGTACAGCATCAAGTCTATTTCGTGTATCGCACCGTCAAACAGAACACCGCCGCCCGCACGGCTCTTATTCGTAAACCAGCCCCCGAAATTACTGCATCTGCCCGTGCGCTCTGCGTCCACGCTGACGATGTTTCCCATCTTGCCCGAGTCGATATAATTTTTCAGATACTGCGACTGTGCTCTGAACCGACAGACAAGACCGAACATGAGTAGCTTTCCGGCTTTTTTTGACGCATCGACGCATTCACGTACCTCGTCTGCATTCAAAGCCGGGGGCTTTTCGCAGAGAACGTGCTTGCCGCATGCAAACGCTTCGATGACTGCGGTTTTATGTAAAAATGTGGGAAGAAGGATGCTTACCGCATCGATCGTCTTGTCATTGAGTATGTCATGGTAATCGCTGTAAGCTGTGGGGATGCCAAAATCAGCCGCTCTTTTTTTTGCAAGCTCTACGTTGATATCGGCGATTGCCGCAACCTCGCAGCTTGGATTTGCTGTATACGCTTTTAAGTGAGTCTCTGCGATAGACCCCGCGCCTATAATTCCTATTCTCAACATTTCTTCCTCCAAAATACGAATATTTTACTATATAAAATAAGTATATCACACCGGCGAAGTTTTTTACAAGTAAAATTGAGTTTAATTGTGGCAAAAACGTCTTAAGTTACTCTCTGCTGCGCTTTTTGTGTATTCGCGCAGGCGTTTCATCGAATCCTTCATGTGAGCGTCCCTTTTCGCGGCGAGGTATCCACACAAAAAAGCATCACAGACCGAAATCTGTGATGCTTTTATATCGCTGTATTATTCGCCGTCGTACGGCTCAACAGGCGCCGGAGCCGGTGCAGGAGCAGGAGCCGCAGGCGGCGCCGCGTATTCCGGCATTGTGACGGGAGTCGCCGCGAGCATATTCATCTTATTTCTGTAGGAGAAGATGAGCGCACCGAAGCAGGCTGTAGCCACACTTGTGGAAAGAACTGCTAACTTGCCGGCGATACCGAAAGCGGTGATAATCCCGAAGAGCCCGGTGATAGCACCGATCCAGCAGAGAACGCCGACGAAGCGGGACGCATATGCACTCGGATTTGTGCCGAGCGCGGTCTGCTTCGCGGATTTGAGCGTCTTGTTGATCTTGGAGTAGTAGATTATGTTGAATATTCCAACGATCACAAAGATGATGAATACAATCGCAAGTATCACAAGCACCACCGCCTCGGATGATGCCGCCGCGAGAACGATCGTTGCAATAAGCATGCCTATTGCGCCGAGACCGAAGCCGATGCAGGTAAACACGAGGGTGATCGTGTTCATTACCTTCAGTACGGTAAGTCCGGAAGTCGAGAAGGTGCTGACCTTTTTGTTTGCGCCTGCGGCAAATGTGAGCCAGAGACCGATTGCGACAATGATCGAGGGGATCATGCCCGTGAAAGCACCAACACCGCTTGACAGCGTGATAAGATTAAAGTCAAGATAGTATGTAAATTGATTGAGCGCTTCTATCAACTCATATGAATCAATTTCGTATGCGAGCTGATAGAGGGTGCCTATTATCTTGTCTACATAATTGGCTGCACCGAAGGAGCCTATAAGCTGAAGCACCAGTGTCAGCGTGAACGCTATCACCGCGACAAGGAAAAGCGGCGAGGATGCGATCTTTTTGAGCATGCCTGTCGCCGGAGTTGCAGGAGCGACGGGCTGTGGAGCATAGGTGTATACAGGCTGCCGGACGGGCTGCTGAATGGGTTGCTCGGCGAGCTGCTGTGTTTGATTCGGAGTGGCGAGCGGTGTACCGCAGGACTCACAGAATTTTGATGCGTCGGCTGCTTGCGCGCCGCATTTAGGACAAAAAGCCATAGTATTTTCCTTTCTTATCTGAGGAACTTGAGATCACGGATGATAGCAGGCTCTTTTGCCTTGCCGCCGCAGATCTGGAAGAAGCAGATTATCTTGATTACGAAAATAACGATGTAAAGAATGCCTGCCGCAATAGGTACGAGGAATGTCCAGAACAGCAGGGCGGTTGCGATTGCAAGAAGTGTTTCGACCACTGTAAATTTAAGCGCCTGACGCACGTGGAATGCGGCGTAGGGTGAGGAATTGCCTACGAGAAGGGCGATTATAATACCGATGACGCCCATAAGATATGTAAGCATAGCGATCACCTTGTTGGCGGAGACATCCTTGGGATCAAATTCGGCTGTATGATCGTAGGGGTCATGTACGGACGCATAGGGCGGAGGGGGAGTCTGCTGTGCTGATGCGAAGCTGTATCCGCAGACTGTGCAGAAAGCCGCGCCGTCGTCGCACTGTGCATTACATTTCGGACAAATTTTCATAGTCAATACCTCTTTCTAAATGGAATTTGCGAGTGAGAATAGAGTCTCCTCATAAATAATTATATCGTACAATGCTTATCTTGTCAAGAGACTTTTTTCGATATATTTCGAGAAAAAATTATGAAGTATGGCGAAAAGCAAGGGGCTTCTTCTCGCAAAATAAGGGTATATTGACTTTTTATTACAAATATGATATACTATGTTTAACGTTTATTATAATGAGAAAACATGATGGAAAACATTGCTCCAATAATATCACTGCTCGGCATTATAATTGGTCTTGCAGTGCTTATCTTTTTAGCCTACAAGGGCCATTCGATCATTTGGGTTGCCCCATTCTGCGCGGTGGTCGTCGCAGTGCTTGGCGGTCTCAACATCCTCGAAGCTTACGTGGGCGACTACATAAAGGGAACCGCAGATTATGTTGTATCCTGGTTTCCTGCATTCTTCCTCGGCGCCGTTTACGGAAAGCTTATGGATGCAACCGGTTCGGCGCGCTCGCTTGCGAATAAGCTCGTTTCGCTGATTGGACCGAGATTTGCTGTGGCGGAGGTGGTTTTACCTTGCCTGCTTATGACCTATGGCGGAATATCGCTGTTCGTCGTTGTATTTGTCATTTATCCGATGGGATACGCCATCTACCGCGAGGCGGATCTGCCGAGAACTCTTCTTCCCGGTGCCATCGCGTTCGGTGCCTTCGGTATCACGATGACCGCGATCCCCGGCTCTCTCCAGATACAGAACCTTATTCCTACAAAATATTACGGTACGACTGCTTTGGCTGCACCGGTGATGAGTATAGTGGCGGCAGCCCTTATTGCGGTGCCTGGCTTTGCGCTTATTAAGGGTGCAATGCTCAATATGCCCGGTTCGATCCTTTTCTCCGAAGCGGTTGCAGTCAATGTTCTTGCCGGTGCAACCGGATCGGCTTCGGGCGGTATGTCAATAGCGCTTGAGGCGCTGGCGCCGCAGTATCTTGAAAAGGCAGCGGAGATCGGAATTAATCCGGAGTATTTTCACAGAATAGCGTCCCTCGCGTCGGGCGGACTTGCCACGCTTCCGCACAACGGCGCAGTTCTCACGCTTCTCGCGGTATCCAACTGCAAGCACAAGGAGTCGTATCTCGACATCTGCGTGACCTCATGCATTATACCGGTTATCGTCTCGCTTCTTCTGTCTCTTGTGTGGGGACTGTTCATATAATCCGCGAAAAATCAAGGAGAACCGCAATGACAAAAGAGCAGCTTATAAAAATCGTGTATGAGACCGATTCGATATTCTTCAACTCCGCTTACCGTGCCGATGTAAGAGAAAAGGGAAAGTCAGACTACGTAACGCGCGCAGATATTGAGATATCGGAGTTTCTGCATCGCAGACTGCGTGAGGAATTTCCGGAAATATCCTTTATGTCGGAGGAGGGTGACACAACGGTCGACGATAAAGGCGACTTTTTCGTCCTCGATCCGATAGACGGTACGACAAATTTCATGCACGGACTTCCGATGTGCGGCGTATCGCTTGCGTTCTGGTCGTGCGGCAAGCCGGTGATCGGTGTTATTTATATCCCATACACAAAGGAGATGTTCAGCGCCGAGGTGGGCAAGGGTGCCTACCTTAACGGAGAGCGGATATTCTGCTCGAAGAACGCGAAGCTCTCGGACTGCGTCGGCATGTTCGAGTACAATGCTTATTTCAAGGATAAGCTTGAAGAAGCGAAGACGCTCGCGGCGAAAATATACACTCACTGCCAGGACATCAGATGTCTCGGTTCGGCGGCGTTTGAGATGGCATATGTCGCGTGCGGACGTGCGGATGTATGCTTTGGACGGTATCTGAAGCCGTGGGATTTCGCGGCAGGCGCGATTATTATAAAGGAAGCCGGCGGCGTGGTCTCGGGGCTTGACGGAAAGCTGACGTTATCGAAGCCGAGCCAGCATATAGTCGCCGCAAATTCGGCGGTCTATTGGGAATTTCTCGAGCTTATGAATGAATAACTACAAAGGAGTCGATTTATCGGCTCCTTTTTGTTGCAAGTTGTTTTTTGTTGGGATAGTGCTCTGAACGTAGGTGCTCCCACGCGGTGCGTTGCACCGCCTGCCGTGAGCAGAGGGGAACCAGCTGTCTCTCAAGCAAG
>JAZRAB010000131.1:0-5984 GCA_045634345.1 Candidatus Flemingiibacterium sp.
AAAGCACCGCTTGAGAGCGTCAACGCTCGGAGCGGTGAACTCCCCCTCCCGAGCGGCGAAGCACCGCCGCGAGCATATGCGAAGTCTCGCGTTATGTTTTGCACAGGGGGATCGTTAAGGGACGGTGCGATAAAAACATACGAGCATGCGCTCAAAAAAAGGAAGTCGATTTTAAATTATGGTGGGAAGGTTAGATAAATATAGACAGCTACTTGAATTATTTAAATCTTTGTGGTATAATTAGGTGAAATATTGTTTTAGGGGATAATACTCTATGAATATCACCGAACTGTCTTACAAGGATAATACAGTTTATACAAAAACATACAGTCCCCCCGAGATCAATACAAGGGAAATACTTCGTTATGCAGGAGTGCGCACTGACGTGCCCGAGATTGAAGAAGTGCTCACCGACTGTCTTGATGAGATCGGGGGTCAGCTTGTTTATAATGTATGTTACCGCACATTCCCGATTGCGACGGACGGGAAAATGCTTAATCTCGGCTTTTGCAGGGTTGAGTCGGAAGCGCTGGCAAAGAACCTTTCGGGATGCGAGGGGATTCTTCTTTTCGGCGCAACTGTCGGAATCGGACTTGACCGTTTAATAGCTCGTTACAGCAGAGTTTCGCCGTCAAGGGCGCTTATGATTCAGGCAATCGGAGCGGAGCGGATTGAGGCATTGTGTGATGCTTTTGGTAAAGATGTATCTGATTGTCTTTCGGACGATGGGCGCGTAGCCCGTCCGCGATTCAGTCCGGGTTACGGCGATTGGGGACTTGAAATTCAAAAGGATATATTCGCGGTGCTTGACTGCCCGCGGAGGATTGGACTTGCGCTTAATGAAAGTCTTCTTATGTCGCCAACAAAATCGGTTACGGCAATAGTCGGGATTCAGAAATCAACAAATACATATTAATGCGAGGACACAAAATGAAAATTACCGAGTATTTAAAAGACCACATATTATACCTCGACGGCGGTATGGGTACGCTTCTTCAGGCGCAGGGACTCGTTCCCGGAGAGTTGCCTGAGAGCTGGAATCTGACACATCCGGATATAATCACGTGCATCCACCGTGATTATTACGATGCCGGAAGCAATGTGGTAAACACCAACACCTTCGGGGCAAATATTCTAAAGTTTTCTGCGGAGGAGCTTGATGGTATCATTAAAGCCGCGGTCGAAAACGCACGCGCGGCGGCAGAATCAAGCCGTGGGGCGCAGGAAAAGTGGGTGGCACTTGATATCGGACCGACGGGGCGTATGCTCGCTCCATACGGTGACTTTGATTTTGAGGATGCGGTTTCGGTCTTTTCAGAGACGGTTAAACTCGGGGTGAAGTACGGCGTTGACCTTATCTTCATCGAAACAATGAACGACAGCTATGAAACCAAGGCGGCACTTCTCGCGGCAAAGGAAAACAGCGTTCTTCCGGTGTTTGTCTCAAATGCATACGGTGAGGACGGCAAGCTCATGACGGGCGCGTCCCCGGCGGCCATGGTCGCAATGCTCGAAGGCATGGGAGCGGATGCGATTGGCGTGAACTGTTCGCTTGGCCCGAAGGCGCTCGGTGGAGTTGTCAGAGAATATCTTAAATATGCATCTGTACCGGTAATGCTCAAGCCGAATGCGGGACTTCCCAAATCGGTTGACGGCAAGACGGTATATGATATTCTGCCCGATGAATTTGCCAAAGAAGTAAGCACACTTATTAAAGAGGGCGTGCGTGTCGCCGGCGGATGCTGCGGTACGACACCTGACTATATATCGGCGACGGTTAGGGCATCGGCTGGGCTCTCTCCCACGGCGATTCAAAAGAAAAACATAACCTGCGTGTCGTCCTACACCCATGCGGTCGTATTCGGTAATTCACCGATACTGATAGGTGAACGTATAAATCCGACCGGAAAGAAGCGCTTCAAGGAAGCGCTCAAGGCGCACGATATTGACTATATATTAAAAGAGGGTATTGCACAGCAGGAAAAGGGCGTGCATATTCTTGATGTTAATGTAGGTCTGCCGGAGATCAATGAGGTAGAAATGCTGAAGGAAGCGGTGTGCGAGCTTCAAGCGATAATTGATCTGCCGCTCCAGATTGACACTTCCGACCCTGCCGCTATGGAGACCGCTCTTCGCCGTTACAACGGCAAGGCGATGATAAACTCGGTCAACGGTAAAAAGGAAAGCATGGATGCGGTATTCCCACTTGCGAAGAAGTACGGCGGACTTATAGTTGCGCTTACGCTTGATGAGAACGGTATCCCTCAAAAGGCAGAGGACCGCCTTGCCATTGCAAGACGGATACTTGCCGAGGCGGAGAAGTACGGTATTGATAAAAAGGATATAATTTTCGATCCGCTTGCACTGACGATAAGTGCGGACAATACTGCCGCGCTTGAAACGATGCGCGCTGTGGGGCTTATAAAGAGCGAGCTTGGCTGTCATACCTCGCTCGGCGTTTCAAACGTCTCATTCGGTCTGCCGGGGCGCGATATGATAAACGGCACGTTCTTTGCGCTGACACTCGGACAGGGGCTGTCCGCGGCTATCATGAATCCGTATTCTGACGAAATGATGAAGGCGTATTACAGCTACCGCGCACTTTCGGGACTTGACGAAAACTGTGCTGATTATATCGGTTTTGCTGAGACACTTCCACAGTCGACTGCGTCATCTGCAATTACAGCGCAGAATGCTTCACAGCCATCATCCGACGAATATGCCTCCGAGCTTCAAAGAGCGGTTGTCAAGGGACTAAAGGAGCGTGCGGCTGCGCTTACAAAGGAACTTCTCGGTACAGTCGAGCCGTTACGTATAGTACAGGATGAGATAATCCCTGCACTGAATATTGTAGGTGTCGGATTTGAAAACAAGACCGTCTACCTGCCGCAGCTGCTTATGAGCGCAGAGGCTGCAAAGTCGGCGTTCGAGGTTATAAAGGCGAATATGCCCGGGGATAAGACCGGTGGCAAGTGTGGCTTTATAATTGCCACGGTCAAGGGGGATATTCACGATATCGGAAAGAATATCGTCAAGCTGCTTCTTGAAAATTACGGCTTTGATGTAATTGATCTTGGCAGAGACGTAGCCCCGGAGACGGTGCTTGAAGAGGTGCTTCGTCTCCATGCACCGCTTGTGGGACTCAGCGCCCTTATGACGACGACAGTCCCTGCGATGGAGGATACTATAAAGCTGCTTCATGAGAAAGCACCGTGGTGTAAGGTCGTAGTGGGCGGCGCGGTGCTTAATAAAGAATACGCGGACGCAATCGGTGCGGATAAGTATGCCAAAGATGCTATGGAAACAGTACGGTATGCCGAGGAGATCCATGCACTTTTGAGGATGAATAAGTAATCTTCTCGGTGGAGAGGCTCTGCTGTTTTGTGTACGAAACTCTACTTTGAGTAGAGCGCAAAATAAGGGACAACCCATTGACTAGCTCTTTAAAATATGGTACAATTATTCTATAATATGGCGATCGTGAATTGCCAAAATATGAATAATGAGGTGAATACTATGAAGCGTTCAACGATAAACAATCTTATTAAAGAGAATATCGCGTTTCTGGATAAGATGAATTTCAAGCTTCCCCCGTTCGCGTTCTGGACTCCCGAGGAATGGGCAGAGAAAGGCGCCGAATATGATGAGATTCGTGACAACATGCTCGGATGGGATATCACAGATTTCGGAAGCGGAGATTTTGACAAGGTAGGTCTTTTCCTCTTTACCATCCGCAACGGCAATATTCATAATCCCAAGTATAACAAAACGTATGCCGAGAAGCTTCTCATCGTAAACGAGAATCAGGTAACTCCGTACCATTTTCACTGGCACAAGGCGGAGGATATTATCAATCGCGGCGGCGGAAATCTTGTTGTAAAGCTCTACAATTCTACCGAGGACGAGAAATTTGCCGATACTCCCGTTACCGTAAATGTTGACGGTCACGAGTATCAGATCGAGGCAGGCGGAATCGTTATACTTAAGCCGGGCGAGAGTATCACGATGCAGCGCGGTCAGTACCACTCCTTCTGGGGTGAGCCTGGCAAGGGAAAGGTGCTTGTCGGTGAGGTTTCAATGGTCAACGATGACAATGCGGACAACCGTTTCTACGAGCCTGCGGGACGTTTCCCGACTGTTGATGAGGATGAGCCTGTGCTCTACTACCTCTGCAGCGAGTATCCCAAGGCGTGAACCAAGTTACATAATCCATAAGAGAGCTGTTCGGCATGAACAGCTCTTTATTTTTTGTAAATTTGAGTTTGTAGGGGAGTTTGCGCTCCGAGCGTTGGTGCTCCCACGCGGTGCACAGCCCCACCTGCCGATATTGCTCGCGGCGGCAATGCCGCCGCGCGGTCGGGGGCGGCGTTGTCTCTCAAGCAGGTCGCAAAGCGACACTGCAACGAGTTCGCAAGCGAACTCGACGCGCCGATGCAGTCCGCCCCCGACACCCCCACCCGGCTCGGCTGCTCGGCAGCCTGAAATTATAGATATAACCTATATTTTAGAAGCCGAGTTAGCCGAGCCAAGGAGGGGAGTGCAGAGGGGGGACCTATGGATCGGCGTTTGAGAGCAGCTGGTTCCCCTCTGCTATACGGCAGGCGGCGCGGAGCGCCGCTTGGGAGTTGCGATATTCGAAGAAGTACCCCCCTACAAACAATAATTCAACACAGCAGCATAGGGGCATTCGACTGCCGTACTACTGCAAATATATTATACAATATACTATACCGCATATTATAGCAGTGCGGGAAACGCATAACAAAATGCGAAAAACATATTGACAAAACTCGCAAAATTGTGATATAATAAACATGCGTAATTTTCACTTTGAGATTTTTGGATATTAATTCCAAAAAGCTACGATGAAAATTACAAAATATTTAGTGCGTTTAGTATGCGGATTTGCGGTTTCGTGGGCTTTACGCACAAAAAAATTATTGGAGGAATCCTATTATGAAACTGACCAAAGTTTTGGCTCTCGTTCTTGCGATGCTTCTTTGTCTCAGTGCTTTCGCTGCATGCGGTGATAATTCCGGCGACGGTAAGGACACCGACAAGGGCGGCGAAGTCAATACACCCGTTTTCGAGGATATTGACGAAGCAGACGCTGTAGAACACAGTGACTACACATCGGTCTATGATATGATCGGTGCTAATGTTACTATCGACATGGTTACCGAGAAGGACGGTCTTGCTTACGTTACATACGAAGATAAGGAATACGAGCTCGGTATGGACTTCCTTTCCATGGCAATGGTTTACAACACCGTTGTTCCCGAGGGAAGCGCTTATGAAACCTCTGAGGACATCTTCAACGAGTGGTGGAAGCTCTACATCCAGAGATGGAACTACCTCGCTCCCGAAGTTCCGCTGTACTCCAACCAGTACTTCGATCTTTACAATGCAAAGATCGAGAATCTCGTTACCACTCCTTACTGGTCTCCTGCAGATGCAATCGTTGCTGCATCCGTTAAGGATGGCGAAGCAAACTCCGTTATCCTCGGCAGTGCTACCGACCTTTCCGGTGCATTCCGTAACTCCAGCTGGGGCAAGTCCTCTCCTGGATCTTCTGACCTTGATGTTCAGAATCTGACCAGCGGTTATGCTACTGTTCAGACTGATATGAACGGCGCTTACATCTGGAACATGATGGCACTTGCTGAAGAGCCCGTTGCTACATACAACGAAGACGGCACTCTTACATACACCATCAAGATTCAGGATGATCTCAAGTTCAGCGACGGTTCTGCTATCACTGCTAAGAACTATGTTGCTGCTATCCTTTCCAACAGCACTGTTGTTGGCGCTGCTGCAGGCGGTACCGGCAACTCCAGTCTCTACTTCGTTGGCTTCGATGCATTCAAGGCATTCGACGGCACTAACGCAGATGCAGAGGGCGTTGCTACCACATTTGCAGGTGTTAAGCTTCTTGATGATTACACCTTCTCTGTAACCATCGCTGCTGACTACGCTAACTACTA
>JAZRAB010000132.1:0-14071 GCA_045634345.1 Candidatus Flemingiibacterium sp.
GGGCGCATCGGCGTTTGAGAGCAGCGCCGCCCCCTGCGATTCGGCAGGCAAGGCAATGCCTTGCAAGGAGCATCAACAATCGAAGGATAAACAATAAACAAAAAAAGGAAACGACAAAAATGAAGATATCAACAAAAGAAATAGCGTCCCTCGTGCGAACACTGTCGCGGACTGCAAACAAGCCGCACTTCACATCCGCAATAATCGCCGCCGCAGGAAGCGGCACACGCATGGAATGCGAGACCACCAAACAGCAGCTTACCCTCTGCGGCATGCCAATCATCGTGCGTACACTCAAAGCGTTCGAGGAGAGCGAATATATAAACGAAATCATCGTTGTCGCGCGTGAGGATGAAATACCGCTGTATGAAAAATACAAAGCCGACTACGCCCTTACAAAGATAACCGCCGTAGTGAGCGGCGGCGAGACTCGTCAGGACTCGGTACTGCGAGGCTTTGAGGCAATCTCCGACAAATCGGATTTTGTCGCTATCCACGACGGTGCGCGATGTCTTATCACTGCGGAGAAGATAAACTCCGTCCTTGCCGAAGTCTTTCGCTGCGGTGCGGCTACTGCGGCGACTCGCGTGACCGACACAGTCAAGCGCGCGAACAGTAAAAATTACATTACCGAAACGATAGACCGCCGTGAGCTGTGGCTTGCGCAAACACCGCAGATTTTCAAAACCGAGCTTTACCGCGCGGCAGCATATGTAGCAAAGGACGAAGGCTTCACCGCGACCGATGACAACGCACTCGCCGAGCATGTGGGATTTGATGTAAAGCTTGTCGACTGCGGCGCGGATAATATCAAGATCACCACAAAGTCCGATCTTGCCATAGCCGAGGTAATACTACGAAACCGTAAATAAAAGAATGCCGAGCCACCGTATTACGGTAAGCTCGGCGTTCTCTTGTTTAGCGGTCTACTCTGTTGTTGTTCTGATTCTGGTTCTGGTTGCTTCTGTTCTGGTTGTTGCTGTTGTTCTGGTTGTTCTGATTCTGGTTCTGATTGCTCTTGTTCTGATTGTTCTGATTGTTCTGATTCTGGTTCTGGTTTCTCTCGTTATTCACTTTGAATACTCCTTGTTCGAGCGTGCCGCCGGCACTGCCCATATTTTTTAAATTTCAAGCGGCATTGCTCGAAATTTACATAATAAGTATTTGCGCATGAACGAAAAATATACGCAAAAATTTTCATTCATAAGCGTATGATTTTGGCTTGCAAAGCACTTGACATTTTTTGAAAAAATGCTTATAATGTAATCATGTGAAAACTTATATTTTTATGGAGAAATATTATGGCTATCGTAACAATAATAGGCGCAGGAATGATGGGCTCGGCGCTCGCATTCCCGGCAAGAGAAAACGGCAATAATGTACGCATCGTCGGCACCCCGCTTGACAGAGATATCATCGACGCATGCATTAAGACAAATACCCACCTCAAGCACAAAACGCCTTTCCCCGACGGTGTTGAATATTATCAGATTGAAGATATTGAGACTGCCATTGAGGGCGCGGACCTTATCATCGGAGGCGTTTCAAGCTTCGGAGTTGATTGGTTCGGCGACTTCGTGCTTCCGAAAATCCCCGAGTCCACCCCCATACTCACTGTCACTAAGGGACTGATGGACACCCCCGAAGGTGAGCTTCTCGCATACCCCGAGGTGTGGCGCAGAGTCGCAGAAAAGAACGGCAAAAAATATTCACTGAACGCAGTCGGCGGTCCTTGCACAAGCTACGAGCTTGTGGCGCACGATCAGACTGAAGTAGCATTCTGCGGCGATGACATGGAAACCCTTAAAAAGATAAAAAAGATAATGGCAACAGACTATTATCACATCAGCCTTTCCACAGACGTTATCGGGATCGAAAGCGCAGTCGCCCTAAAAAACGGCTACGCCCTTGCCGTCGCGCTGACCATCGGACTCAACCAAAAGGAATTTGGGCTTGACAGCGAACTGCACTTCAATTCGCAGGCGGCTATCTTCGGTCAAGCGGTCAAAGAGATGTACAAGCTTCTCGACTATCAAGGTGCGGCAACACTCGAAAACATGTCCGTCGGTTACGGCGATCTTTACGTAACCGTTTACGGCGGAAGAACAAGACTCGCAGGCATCCTTCTCGGCAGAGGTCTTGACATTGACGAGGTCAAAGCCGAGCTAAACGGTGTTACGCTTGAATCGCTCGTCGTCGCCGACCGCGTAGCTCGCGCAATTCGCATCGCCGCCGAAAGAGGCAAGCTTGACACGGCTGATTTTCCACTTCTCTGTCATGTTGACGACATCTTAAGAAAGAAAGTCGCCGTGAATATTCCGTGGGATGAGTTTACTTTCGTTTACGAGAAATAAAGTCAACTTATTAATCCGGAGCTGTTGGGTTGAGACCTGACAGCTCCATTTTATGTACGGCAAATTTGAGTTTATAGGGGAGTTTGCGCTTCGAGCATTGTTGCTCCTTGCGGTGCTTTGCACCGCCTACCGATACGCAGAGAGGAACCATTTGCGCTCAGACGCCGCTCCAAAGGTTCCCCTCTGCACTCCCCTCCTTGGCTCGGCTGAGCCGAGCCGGGTGGGGGTGTCGGGGGCGGGTGGATCGGTGTTTGAGCGCAACGTCGCCCCCGACCGAGCGGCGGCATTGCCGCCGCGAGCAATCCCGGCAGGCGGTGCAACGCACCTCAAGGAGCATCAATGCTCGAAGCGCAAACTCCCCTATAAACTCAAATTCACCCATCAAAAAACCAAAGAAAGGATCAATGCCATGCCACTTCCTTACATACCGGAAACTATCACCGTCCACCTCGGCGCTCCCGATGCGGGAGCCGAAAATGTAACCGTCTCATTCCCAGACTATATAAAAAATGTAGCATCAAGCGAGATTTATCCCACATGGCCGGAGAGTGCGATACGTGCAAATATTTACGCACAGATATCCTATGCCCTGAACCGTATCTACACCGAATATTACCGCAGTCGCGGATATGATTTTGATATAACGAACTCAACCGCCATAGATCAGTCTTTTGTGGCAGGACGCGATATCTTTGACAACATCTCCGCCATAGTCGATGATATCTTCAACGATTATCTCGTCCGTCCCGGTGAGGTTCAGCCGCTGTTTGCACAGTACTGCGACGGGATTGAAGTCCAGTGCGAAGGTCTCTCTCAATGGGGGAGCGTTGATCTAGCCGAGCAGGGCTTGACGCCATACGAAATCCTGACTCGTTACTACGGCACAAATCTCAACATCAACACCGACACGCCTATACTTCCCTACAGCGAATCCCTACCATACCGTCCGCTTCGCATCGGCACCTTCGGCAATGATGTGCGAACAGTACAAATACGCCTAAACCGTATTTCCGCCAATTATCCGTCAATACCGAAAATATATCCGGTGGACGGAGTTTTCGGCATATCCACAGAAAATGCAGTACGTGAATTTCAGAGAGTATTCGACCTGACACAGGACGGCATTGTAGGTCCTGCGACATGGTATAAAATTCTGCAACTTTACAATGGCGTCAAGCGCCTGAACGCACTTGCGAGTGAAGGACTCACCCTCGCCGATGTTTCGACGCAGTTTCCCACCGAGCTTTCTCCGGGTGATGAGAGCATATATGTACGGGAGTTCCAATATTTCCTGAATGTGCTCGGTGAAAATTTAGAGGTAATCCCCACCGTCGCAATAGACGGCAGCTTCGGCCCTGCCACCGAAACGGCTGTCCGTGCATTCCAAGAGGCATACGGTCTGCCTGTCACCGGAATAGTTGATGAAGCGACTTGGGTAGAGCTGTATAACGCTTACCGAGGCATTCTTCTCTCATCTCCACAGTACTACAACGGCGTGCCGATAACGGTTTTTCCGGGTTATCTTCTGGTGTTCGGCATGCAGGGGGATGAAATACGTCTGCTTCAAGAGTATCTTTTCACAATATCTGAGGTTTACACCGAGGTGCCGCCGCCGGATGTCAACGGTGTATTCGGTACGGCTACCCGAGATGCGGTAACAGCTTTCCAAAATTTTTTTGGCCTCAATCCTACCGGCATCGTCGATGCGCTTACATGGGATGCAATCACAGATGCATACAGTGATGTAGTATACAGCAATATGGCTGCCGAAGGGCAGTTTGCCGGAAATACGCTTTCCTGAAAGGAGACACCGTGAGAAACATTACAGATGAAAAGAACAGCATCTACGAGCTTCAGCGCTATTTGAGGGAGCTTCATTACGACACGCGCGGTGAGATACCGTTTGTAAATCCCGACGGCATATACGGTCCCGAAACAGTCGCGGCGGTTGAAGCATTTCAGAGGCTTCACGGAATACCGATAACGGGACGGGTAAATAACGCCACATGGGACGCTATATACAGAGAGTATTCAGACTCGCTTATTCGCCGCGCACGCCCCAATTCGATATACCCATTCCCGGAAGAGGACGGATATGAGATAGAAGCGGGTGAATACTCCGATATCGTTGCAATAGTACAGTTTATGCTTCGTCTGCTTGCAAATGCCTATGATAATATCGACGGTCTGCCTCCTGAGGGTATTTATAATGAAGCTACCATAAAAGATATCAGGGCGTTTCAGGAAACACACCGTTTACCCGTGACCGGACGTGTTGACAAAGCGACGTGGAACGCACTCGCGGAGGCGTATAATAGGTTAAATCACATTGATAATTGATGTTGCTGTAAAATCAAAGTGGCAAATAAAAAATCCGTGCCTGTGCACGGATTTTTTGTTTTATTCCTCGTCGGAATTTTCCCAGTTGTGATAAACCTCGATAACGTCATCGTTGTCTTCAAGCGCCTCAATGAGCTTGTTCATGTTCTTTATATCATCCTCGCCGGTGAGAGTAACATAGCTAGCCGGAATTTTATCGGTATCAGCGGATATGATAGCATATCCCTTATCCGCAAGTGCCGCACGGACTGCCTCGAGATCGTCGGTCTCGGTGGAAATTTCAAACACGCCGTCCTCGGATGCGAAATCTGCCGCACCTGCCTCGAGTGCATCCTCCATGAGCTGATCCTCGTCTATCTTACCGTCGTTTTCAATAACGATCACGCCCTTTTCGGTAAACATAAAGCTTACGCATCCCGTTGTACCGAGATTGCCGCCAAACTTATCGAAATAGTGGCGAACATCGGATGCGGTACGGTTGCGGTTATCAGTAGTCGCCTCAACGATTACGGCAACACCGCATGGGCCGTAGCCCTCGTACACAATCTCCTCGTACTCCGCACCGTCGGCGCTTGATGCCTTCTTGATGATACGGTCGATATTATCGTTAGGAACATTGTTAGCCTTCGCCTTTGCAATAAGCGATGCAAGCTTGCTGTTCGATACGGGATCGGGGCCGCCCTCTTTTACGGCAATCGCCATCTCTTTACCGATCTTGGTGAAAATCTTCGCACGCTGTGCGTCGGTCTTCTCCTTTTTATGCATTATGTTTTTCCATTTGCTATGTCCTGACATTGTTTTTATCTCCTATGTTTTTCTTTTCAATTGATATTTAACAAATAACGTCTGTTATTGATTGGCAATCGTATGGTTTGAATATGTATTCCAAGTAGGTTCATAGTCATCCGTTGCTTGATTTCCCCACATATCCCAACCATATCTGTTTCCGCGAGCGAAAAGTTCCAAAAACGGTGACGGTGAACAGCTTTCAAGCAAGTGAATAAATTCATCCGGCTTTCGAGAATGTTCTCTTTTCATCGCACGAATCAAATTCACCTGTGATCTTCCGGCATCCAAAGTTCTGTTTTTATCTCCTTTGATACCAAACAACAATATTTCAGTTACATTTCTGAAATAAAAACCAACACCTCTTCCGTCTGGCATGCCATCTTTGCGAACCTTCTCCCACACAAGATTTGTTTTATATTCAAATCCCCATGCCTTCATAACTTCTAAGCCCTCAGGCAATAGTGCATTTGGGACCCATAAATATAGATGACATTTTTCATCAGCTACATTAGAAACCGGTATTTTTTTTATTTCATCCAATGTCATAGTGGAATATCTGTTAAGCCTTTTATGCTCCGGTGCTACTTTACCGGTTCTATTCTGAAATTGCCACGGGGGATCGGCGTAAATGGTCTTGTATTTTTTACCAGCAGTGAAGTTAAGAAAATCTTCGATAGTGGTTTCAAACTCCAATTTTGTCATAATCAATACCCCTCTACACAAGGCTTTTTAATTCCAATAGCTAATATTGGGCAACCACCGTTTCTTCTGGATTTCAATCTATATTCTAATTTTCCCATCCACGTAGTACTAGCCCCATATTTGGGCATTATGGATTTTCCGTTATTATCAACGATACCTTTGAAAATATCATTAAGTTCTTTTGATCGTGTCACAATTATTCCTACCTCAATCAAGCCACAATCGAAGTATGTTTTCATTGCCACTAGATCGCGGTCAAATGTTTGATCTTTACTGTTCCACTCTAAATCGAAAGCAACCTTGTCTTTAACAAAATCAATATTATGACCGTCAATATACCCTTCAATAATCTTTTCGTCAAACGGAGTATCATCAAACCTACCGCGCTGATTTGCTTTGCGTGGATACAACTTCACCAATAAATCGCCTGTTATTCTGATTTCTCGCCATCCGGAAGGATACAAAACATCATCGAATTTTTTTGGAATAGCGGTTTCGTTGCCCCCAGCTGCTTTTAAGTCATCAATTGTTATTGTCAAATTATCCAAGCAGTCCTGTATTTCATTCCATTCGTTTGGGAAAGCCTCGTTAAGTATTTCTAGTGCGTGTCCATAATTCTGAAATTCAAACTTTTCCATTAAGCTATCCCTGATATACTTATTATCCGGCATATTAAGTCTCCTTTTTGAATTACTTGACAGAAATTGTTGGCTTAATTTAGATTGTGCTTCGGCTTATATCTTCTCCGTCTTCTTCATGCAGATAAGCTCGAACGCTTTACCAAGCACCGAACGCACACACGAAGTGAGTGCCACGCGGAAATCACGGGTTGTCTCATTATCGGCGGTAACTATCTGACATTCATGATAGAAGCGGTTGAAGGACGTGCACACATCAAGGATGTAGCGTGTGATAACCGACGGTTCGAGATCCTCAAGCGCCGAAAGCACCTTTTCGGGGAATATTGACAGTGTTTTGAGAAGTGCCGCTTCGGAACGTGCTGTAACCATCGCCGCCGTGGGCTTAATCTTTGGAACACCGCCTGCCTTTTCGATAATCGAGCAGGTGCGCGCATATGTGTACTGCGCATATGGACCGGTATTGCCGTCAAAATTAAGTGCATCCTCCAAAATGAAGTTAATATCCTTAATACGGCTGTTCATCAGATAGTGGAAGATAATCGCACCGACACCGACTGCCTCGGCAACCTCTTCCTTGTTTTCGAGTGCCGCATTCTTCTCTTCCATGATCTTGCCGACCTTTTCAATCGACTCAGCAAAAAGATCCTTTAAGAGAATAACATTGCCGGTACGCGTCGCAAGCTTCGAGCCATTAATGGAAACTGTACCGTAGGGGACGTGGATAAGCTTGTCCGACCAATCGTACCCCATCAGCTCGACCACCTTGAACCACTGTGCAAAATGGAGACTCTGGCCTGCGGAAGTAACGTAAATGTTCTTATCGAAATCGTATGTCTTTTTTCTGTAAAGAGCCGCCGCAATATCACGTGTCGGATAAAGGGTGGAGCCGTCGCGCTTGAGTATCAGACAGGGCGGCATATTGTACTCTTCGAGGTTGATTATAGAAGCGCCGTCGTCGATAGTCATAAGATTTTTGTCTTTTAATTCCTGAACGACCGCAGGCATCTTATCGGAATAAAAGCTTTCGCCGTTATATGAGTCGAACTCAATTCCAAGCTGTTTATAGGTGCGGCTGTATTCCTTAAGAGATATTTCTATAAACCACTTCCAAAGCGCGGTGTTTTCATCGTCATGCCTCTCAAGCTTTGTGAACTCGGCGCGCGCCGCATCGTTAAGGGACTCGTCCTTTTCGGCTTCCTCATGGAACTTGACATAGAGCGCAACAAGCTCGTCAATTCCACCGTTCTCGATCTGCTCACGGCTTCCCCATTTGCGGTATGCGACAATAAGCTTGCCGAACTGAGTACCCCAGTCACCGAGGTGGTTGACGCCGATACAGTTGTATCCGCAGAACTCGTGAAGCTTCTTTAAGCTGTGACCGATAACGGTAGTTCCGAGATGACCGATATGGAACGGTTTTGCGACGTTGGGAGAAGAATAGTCAAGCACTACATTCTTTCCACTGCCAAAATCAAACGATCCGTATGACTCACCCCTTTCCATGATCTCCGGCATGAGCACGCCTGCGAGATATTCGGGGGAAATAAACAGATTAAGATATCCGCCTACAACATCAACCTTTGCAATCACCTCATCACAAAGTCCCTCAGCGAGCTTTGCAGCGATCGCGGGCGGCGCCATACGCATAGCCTTTGAAAGCTTGAAGCATGGGAACGCAAGGTCGCCGAAATTATCGTCTGGCGGATATTCGAGGAAGGATGCAAAGTCGTCCGCCGTCAGATCAGCGGTATTCGCCGCGACAGCCGCAAAATTCGCATACAGCTTTTCGGCGATGTGTTTCTTTATTTTAAGCATTATTTCGTGATCCTTTGCTTTGTAGTTAATATATAATATATTATTATACCACACCAAAACACGTTTGGCAATAGTATTTTATCAAAAATTACTCGCTTTGACCTATTATTCCCTGCCTGCGATCTTTCTGCCCATAAGCACGCCCATCACGGATGCCATCATAAGCCCTCTCGTCCATCCGCTCGAATCGCCGAGGCAATGCAATCCGCGAAGCGAGGTATCGAGATTTTCGTCCATCTTGACACGGTTTGAATAGAATTTAAGCTCTGGCGAATAGAGCAGTGTTTCGGTGCTCGCAAAGCCGGGAACAACTATATCGACCGCTTGAATAAAGTTTATTATATTCATCATCGCGCGGTATGGCATTGCGGCGGTGATATCGCCTGCAACCGCATCGGGAAGTGTCGGCTTGACATTGGACTGCGCAAGCTCCTTAGGCCAGGTACGCTTACCGTCAAGAATATCGCCGAAGCGCTGTACGAGTATGTGTCCTGCACCGAGCATGTTTGTAAGCTCGCCTACCTTTTTCGCGTACTCGATCGGCTGATTGAACGGCACACTGAAATTATGCGAGCAAAGAATAGCAAGATTGGTGTTGCCCGACTTGCGCTCCTTATACGAATGTCCGTTTACGACAGCGAGATCATTGTCGTAGTTTTCCTGCGACACAAATCCACCGGGGTTCTGACAGAAGGTACGCACCTTATTTTTAAACGGCTTCGGATAGCCAATCAGCTTGGACTCATAAAGCACCTTGTTTACGTCTTCTATAATCTCGTTTCTGACCTCAACGCGCACACCGATATCAACCGTACCCGGTTTATGCTCGACATCATGCTCAACGCATATCTTTTCAAGCCAATCGGCGCCGCGTCTGCCTGTAGCGACAACTACCGTATCTGCACGAAGCTCGCGTTCACTTCCGTCACGCTCCGTGAGTATTACCCCTCGGCAGGCGTTGTCCTCAACGATAAGGTCTGTGCAGTTGGCACCAAACATCAGCTCGACTCCGTTATCAGCGAGGTATTCCTGTATCGAGTGGTAAATATCCTGCGCCTTTTCGGTACCGAGATGACGTATGGGACAGTCAACGAGGCGAAGACCTGCCTGAATAGCGCGTTTACGTATCTCCTTGATAAACGGATCATTTGACACGCCCTCAACATGGCTGTCCGCACCAAATTCAAGATAGATTGAATCGGCGTAATCAATAAGCTCCTTTGCCTTCTGCCATCCGATAAGCTCCGGCAGTTCTCCGCCGACATCGGGAGAAAGTGAAAGCTTTCCGTCCGAGAATGCGCCTGCGCCCGAAAAGCCGGTAGTAATATGACAGTACGGCTTACACTGCACGCAGGTCTGTGTTTTTATTTTTGGACAATGGCGCTTCTCAATAGGCGCGCCCTTTTCAATAAGAAGAACCTTCTTTTTCGCCTCACAGCGGATAAGCTCGAGCGCGGTAAATATGCCAGCAGGTCCCGCGCCAACGATTATTACGTCGTATTTCATGACATACCCCTCCTGATTTTTACACAAAAACATTCCGCAAACACAAGTCTGCGGAATGTAATTACACCTTTGATATAATTACATATAATTATACCATAGATTATTTTATTTGTCAACTGCCTAGATAGCTGTTATCTTAAAATCATTATTCGCTTGCTCTGCTCATATCCTCTGGCACTGCCAGCCACCAATAGTGCCCATAGTTCTCGTCGTCCTCATGCATTTTGGGGAACTCTCTTTTAAAAAAGCCTGAAAGCTCGACAATATATTCGGTATTCCCCTGTTCCTCTCCGTTTGCATTAACAGCTTTGTAAACGGTGTAATCTTCATTTTCCATTACTATTTCCCCACATGTATAGCCGGCGTTCGGACTATACACAATATCATAGCGAGTGCCGTCCATGTTTATATCAGGACCATATATTTTTTGATAAGCTAGAAATCTGCCGTTTATTATGATTGCAATTGTATCGGCAGTATCTTTAATTTCATATGCGGCAAATTTATAATCGCGGTTAAACCACACGCTATCTTCGAGCAAAGCGTAATATTCATCATTTCCCATGTTCCCTACACACGAAAAAATCATACCGCGATATGCAATATAAAACGGCGCGTAAACGCCTTGAAGCGCATCGTTATACGTCTCATTAAGTATTTCATCCCCCAGTCTCCAATCCGTTATATCCGCCCAGTGCATTGGGCCATTGCTCGTTCCTATATCCGTGCCGACTGTCGTAACAAGAGGATCGGGATAATCAATTTTGGGAGTGTGCAGCGCGGCAACAGATATAGCTGCGGCAAGGCAGCAGAGTGATATGCACGCCGCAGCACCTTTGACTTTTCTGACAGCGTTTTCTCTTTTCGCACTGTACTCATCCCTGCGTTTTAGTACGCTTTCAGCCATTTCAGTATAAGTTTTCATAATTTAGCCCCTCCTTGTTAAGCTCTGTTTTTAGAGCCTTTTTCGCATGATAAATAAGATTTTCTGTCTGGCGCGCACTCTTTTTCATAATTTTAGCTATCTGCGCATTTGTCATTTCCTCAAAGAATTTAAGATACAGCACCTTGCTGTAATCGCCATTGATTTTTGACAGACTGCGATGGATAATAATTTTCTGCTCTTCCTTTAAATAATCCTGCTCCAAATTAATTTCATCGCAAAGTGTTTTTTCTAACTCATCGGGGGAAACTGCCGATATTCTGTTGTTTTGCTTCAAATAGTTTACCGCCGCATTTCTGCCGATGGTATACAGCCATGTCTTAAACGAATATTTTGGTGAAAACCGCGGCTTCTTTGTCGCAAGAACAACAAAAGTGTCTTCCGCTAACTCCTCGGCAATATGTATGCTGTTGACATATCTGTTCAAAAAAAGCATCAAGCCGTCCTTGTACTCTTTGATTATCTCGATAATTCCGAAATCATCACCGCCAAGAAACCGCAGATAGTACTCTGCCCCGTTATCCATTAATATCACCTCCCAAGCTCAATTGCTTTTCACTTATTAAACAACAATTGTCCGCATTTCTCTTAAATATTTTCGAACTACAAAAAGCAGTGATATCACGCCCCATACGGTAACTATGATACCACTGCTTTTATTATTTGTCAAATATCCGCAAATCCTATACAAATAACGGACGCAGCTGACGGCCTTCCATTGCCGCATCAAGAGCCTCGGGAATACGTTCAAAATCCGCCACAAGCGAATGAGGTTTCCCTACCGGATCATCCTGCACAAGAGGCACAAAGTAGACCGCTTTTTTGTTAAGCATCCTCGAAAGGTTCTCAAGATTTGCCGCCATTGCATCATTGCTTGCAAGTGAAATGAGAAGAGGGCGATCGGACCGAAGATGTGCCTTGCACGCCATCGTTACCGATGTGTCTGTCACTCCGTGAGCGAGCTTTGAGAGCGTGTTCCCAGTGCACGGTGACACGATAAGAAGATCAAGCTTGACTTTAGGTCCAAGAGGCTCGGCATCCTTGACGGTATGAATGATATCCCGTGTGCAGATACTCTTTATCCTCTGTCTTATATCCTCTGCTCTGCCGAAGCGTGTATCGGTGGAATAGGCAATACTGCTCATTATTGGAATTATCTCATGTCCGTCTTCACGAAGCTTTTCCATTATTGCAATACTGCGTGAAAAGGTGCAGAAGGATCCGCAAAATGCGTAACCGATAAGCATACTACTCCCCCTCCGCTATCTTTTCAAGATACCCTAGTATCGTGTCTGCAATGATCCGCCCCGATGTTACCGGCGCAACCTTTCCGGGAAGTGATAGTGCCCATATGATGCCAACGCCCATTTTATCCGCCGCTTTGATATCAACTCCGCCGGGTTTTGAAGCAAGATCAATTATGAGTGTCCGCTTCCCTATTGCCCTAAGTGCTTCTTCACCGAGCACGGTATACGGCACAGTGTTGAAGATCATATCAAATTTTTGCTCTGAGAGTATTTTAGAAAGCTTACAGGTTTCGACGGCAATATGACCGCCGGCACGTATCCATGCAAGATCCGCCGCCTTTCGTGCGCTTGCGGTAACTTTGACACCAAGGGCAGTCAAAAGTCTCGCAAGCACCTTGCCAATTCTGCCGTATCCTATCACCAGCGCACTTGAGCCGTCAAGTGTGGTCGGCGTTTCGCGCATTGCTATTTCTATCGCGCCTTCCGCAGTCGGGACCGCATTGGCTATCGAAAACGCATCGCTCTCATAGTAATCGAACAGAGCAATTCCCCGAAGTTTGCAGAATGAAGTAAGGCTCTGCGAAAGCTTGCCTCCGCAAAGAAGTTTGACTCCGTTTTCCAACATCATCTCACAAAGCTCACCAAGCGTGAGACGACAGTCAGGTGCAAGCGGCATTGAAACGTGTATTCCGTCCCCGCTCATCGGAAGTGGGAGTATCACTGCATCGCATTCAAAGAGCGCATCCGGAATAGTTGCACATACAACGCCACAGTCGCTCACCGTTCCGTCAGCAAGATTGTGTAAAAGCTCATGCGGTCTCACACTGCTCGAAGAACAGCAGAGCGAATCAACTACAGTCCCTCTGTCGGCAGTTGTATCAGATATATCATCGCTTGTATCTTTTTCGCTGAATCCGTACAGCATCACATCATGGCCTGCCGCCTTCAGTGCGGATGCAGCAATCAACTGCCTTGCATCCCCTCCGATGACAGCTAATTTATATCCGTGATTCTTTTTCATAACTGTCCTTTCATGTATGGGACACCGGAAAGCATGCTATCGCGAACGGCGAAAGCTTTCTGATATCCCTTTTGATTTCTGTACGCCAAATAGGGCGCATTACAGTTTATGCTGCACCGTGTCGCTGTGTCAGCAGTATATTCTTCCCATAAAGGCATCTTTTTCACCAATACGTAATTTTCTTTGAAAATCCACTTGAAAAACGGCATACTGTATGTTATAATATTACTATCAATTTTGTTTTTCTGAAAGGACACTGCCCATGGGAGGATTATTCGGAGTTGTTTCAAAGCAGGACTGCGTTTTCGATCTCTTTTTCGGTACCGACTATCACTCTCACCTCGGAACAAAACGCGGAGGCATGGCCGTTTTTGGCGATGGCAAGTTTGAGCGCGCCATACATAACATAGAAAATTCTCCCTTCAGAACAAAGTTTGAACGCGACATCAACGATATGAAGGGCACCTACGGCATCGGCTGCATCTCCGATAACGAACCCCAGCCGCTTATTGTCCGCTCCCATCTGGGCAACTTTGCCATCACCACCGTCGGACGCATCAACAACACCGAAGAATTGGTTAAACGCGCTTTTGAAAACGGCACCACCCACTTTTTGGAGATGAGCGGAGGCAGCATCAATGCCACCGAGCTCACCGCCGCTCTTATCAACCGCCGCGATTCCATTCCCGAGGGCATCCGCTATGCACAAAGCG
>JAZRAB010000133.1:0-15606 GCA_045634345.1 Candidatus Flemingiibacterium sp.
CTCCTTTGTTTAGCAGTTATCAACATACAAGAGCCGGCTAAGCCGAGCCTGGTGGGGGTGGAGGGGGAGGGCGGAGCGGCGCTCTGAGCCGCGAGCAATCCGGTAGGCGGCGCAGAGCGCCGCTTGGAAGCTGCGAAAATCGAAGCGATAATCTCCCCCATAAACAATAATTATTGCCTCGCGGCATATTTTCACAATAATTCACGAAAATATCTTGATATTAATAGAAATTCATGATATACTATAATGTAGATAATTATGCCCTCGGGAGGATGATGAGATGATTATAGAAATAAAAGACAATCTCGTCGGACTTACCGTTAAAGAAGTGCTGTACCGAAACGGCATATCGCATGGGCTTGTCACACACCTGAAAAAGCGCGAACGCGGTATTACCGTCAACGGTGAGCACGCCACAGTAAGACGTGTTCTCAATGACGGCGATATCCTCTCGCTTGAAACCGATGACTGCGCAGAGGACGAGAACGAATTTCTCACCCCCACAGAAATGCCTCTCGATATCATATACGAGGACGATGACCTCATCGCCGTCAACAAGCCGCCGAATATGGCGACTCATCCCTCTCTCGGGCATTTCGATGATACACTCGCCAACGGGCTTGCGTACTATTTTGCCTCTCGTGGTATCCCGTTTGTTTTCCGCGCCGTCAATCGGCTTGACCGCGATACAAGCGGCGTGGTGTTAGTCGCCAAAAATCGCATTTCGGCGGCAAAGCTGACTGCTCTGATGCAGTCGGGGAAAATACAGAAAAGCTACATTGCCGTCCTTGGCGGCGTACTCTCGCCGCAAAACGGAGTTATCGAGACCTACATCCGTCGCCGTGAGGCAAGTGTTATGCTGCGCGAGGTCTGCGAATTGTCGGCGGAGGGCGCAAAGCTTGCTTTGACTCATTATGAGACTCTCGCGGTTGACACCTGCGCATCAATAGTGCGTGCCGAACCGCTAACCGGCAGGACGCATCAGCTTAGGGTGCATTTTGCACACATGGGTGCGCCTATCGTCGGCGACAGCTTTTATGGGACTGCCGAAACGTGCCCAACTGAACTTGACTGCTTGATTCCAAGGCAGGCACTTCATGCCGTATCACTCAAAATAGCCTTCGGTGAGCGTGTACTTACGCTTGATGCTGCACTTCCCGAGGATATGGAGTCACTCTGCAAACTTGTAAAAGGAGCGAAAACGTGAGATTCAGCAAAGAAAAGCTAAAAGATGCGATGAAAAAATACTGTCCGACTCCGGCGCTCATATTGTTCGCGCTTGCCGTGACAGCAGTAATCGTCCATATAACAAGCGAACTGTCTGCACCGTTTTCTGACTTCTTCAATCGCTATATAAGCTCGGTCATCCGCGGTATTCCGGCTGTCATCACAAGTATTCTTCCGTTTTCGCTTGCGGAAACACTGATACTGTTTATTCCGGTGCTTTTTATCGCTATAATGGCGGTCTGCGTCAAGGTCGTCAATCAAAGCATCACGCGGGGAATACGGTATATAGTCGGACTTTCATCCATGCTTTCGCTTCTCTATACGCTGTTTGTTTTTACAACGGCGGTCGCTTATAACGGCACATCGCTCGCACACAAGCTCGGACTTGAGAAAACCGATGTAAGCGTTGACGAGCTTCGTGTAAGCGCTGAATACCTTATCGATAAAATGAACACCGAGCTTGACTATGTCGATTTCTCTTACGGCGAAAGCTCGTCCATGCCGTATTCGGTAAACGAGATGAATAGCCGCCTGATGGATGCATACGACAAGGCGTGCGAGAAATACAAATTTATTCCACGCCTGAAATCGCGTATCAAGCAGGTCGCACTGTCGGAGCTTATGACCTATACCCACATTTCGGGGCTGTACAGCTACTATACAGGCGAGGCAAATCTTAATATAAATTTCCCCGATTATAATTTGCCGTTTACTGCGGCGCACGAGCTTGCTCATCAGCGTGGGATAATGCCCGAAAACGAGGCGAATTTCGTCGCGTTTCTCGTCTGTATAGAATCGGATGACCCATATATCCGCTACAGCGCTTACGTGAATATGTATGAATATTTCAATTCCGCTCTCTACTTGGCAGACTATGACACCTTTGCCGAGGTCTACACGAGCCTTGATGCGCGTGTACGCGGCGAGATGTCAGCATACAATAAATTTTTTGAAAAATACCGCGACAATACCGCAGCCAACGTAAGCTCGGCGCTTAACGATACCTACCTTAAATCGCAGGGCGTCGCTGAGGGTGAGCGAAGCTACGGAATGGTCGTTGACCTCGCTGTCGCATATGTCGCTGAGATTAATAAATAACTGCAAAACAACGAAAGGAGTCCGCGTGTGAAACCGAAAATAGTTAAGCTTCTATCGGCAATTCTTTGCATTGCCGTAATCTGTACAATAGTCGCAATCACTCCGACGGTGCTTCATGGCGCCCAGGCAAAGCCGGTACTGTTTTACAATGACCGCGCGTGGACGCTCAGCCGACTGCCCGCCGAGCTTGTACACAGTATTTATTATGTTCCGATATCCTTTTTAGTTCAGCTGCCTGATGTACAGGTGCGCGTGAATGATGCCTTGAAGACGTTCATCATCACTTACGGTGACAAATATCTTTCCTTCGACATCTCCACCGATTTTGCCGTGAATCAGGACAAGGAGCGCATGTATTTAAAAACCGCCGAATACCACAGCGAACGGTATGTTCCGGTGCGAACAGTCTGCGCGTATCTCGGACTCGGCTTTGCGCAGATAACCAATCCGCTCACGGATGCGGTCGCTCTGCGAGTTACCGACGGCAATCAGGAGTACGGCTTTAATGAGCTTGTCAAGATGAAATACCCCTCGCTCTTTCCCGACTCACTTATGACAGAAACAACACAGCCGCCGACGACCGAACCGCCGCCGGAAACGACTGCGGCGGATACATCGAATCCAAGACCTGTCCTGTCCGAGCGTACTGTCTATATCACAATCGAGGATTCGCCCGGAGATTACACCGCAGATATTTTGAAGGTGCTCCGCGATTACGGTGTCAAGGCAACGTTCTTTGTTGTCGGCGATAAGATGACCGAAAATGCTGCAATTCTTTCCGAGATCGCCGCAGGAGGACATGAGATCGCGCTTCACACGATGAGCCATGATTCTGCCGCGCTCACAGATGCCGACGCGATTATTTCCGATATCGAAACGCAAAACGAGCTTTTGTATAAGCTCATCAAGCAAAAATCGCACATATGGCGTGCCCCTGACGGCTCGGACAAGCTGCCCGCACTGACAAGCGCCGTCCGCGCGCAGCTTTTTGATAAAGGCTATATTGTGTGGGACGCAAATATTAATGTTCCCACCAATCTGCGCGGTGCCAAAGCCGCCGCGAATATCGCAATAAACGGTATTTGGAACAATGAAACGGCAATACTTCGCTTTGAGGAGAATTGGTATACTGCCGCCGCACTGCGGTTGGTGCTTGATTTTATAAATGACAACCGCGATTCCTGCGATATACGTACTATATCGCCCGCATTTGATGAATATTCCCTGGTTTCTTACAACTAAGCCAATACAAAACGGAGGTTTACAAAGATGCCCGATACTGAAAATAAAAAGCGTATCCTCGTGGTCGAGGACGAAAGCAAGATCGCTGTTACTGTAATATACAATCTTCAGCGCGCGGGATATGCCTGCGAGCTTGCATGCGACGGCGAAGAAGGTCTGAAAAAAGCGCTTACCGGCAATTTCGATCTCATTCTTCTTGATATCATGCTTCCCAAGATGAACGGCTTCGATGTCTGCCGTCACATCCGCGAGAAGCTTGCCACCCCGATAATCTTCGCAACTGCAAAGGCGGAGGAGATCGACAAGATAATGGGACTTGACCTCGGCGCGGATGATTACGTTACAAAGCCCTTTTCCCTTAATGAATTGATGGCACGCATCAAGGCGAACATCCGCCGCTCACGCAGTGAAATTGTCACCGCCGCCGCAGAGGCAGCGCCCTCGACTATCACTGTGCGCGGTCTCGTTATAGATCCCTCGAAGTATCAGGTTACCCGTGACGGAGAGCCTATTGAGCTTACAAAGAAGGAATACGAGCTTCTGTCGTTTATGGCGAAGAATCAGGGGACTGTTTATTCGCGCGAGCAGCTGCTTTCCGAGGTTTGGGGATATGATGGATTTTATGGAGATACTTCAAGTGTTGATGTAACCGTCAGCCGTCTGCGCTCAAAGCTTGAGGTCGATGCAGGTAAGCCCGAGTACCTGTTCACCAAGCGCGGCATGGGGTACTATATAAAATAAGCTATGTATAACAGTCTTTATTTTAAAATCATTCTTATCCTCGTTATCTTCATGATAACGGTCATGTGCGTTATCGGGACAGTCCTTATAAACAACGTAAACGGCTTTTATATGGACGAGTTTGTAAGTCAGATGGAGAAAAATCTCTCCATGACCTCGCCGCTCACGGCGGAGCTTTCAAACGCGCTGTCGGAAGAGGATTTTTCCTCGGCGCAGTTGAAGATACTGAATACCTACCGTGGTGTGCTCGGAATTGACGATTACCGTAATTTCTACATCCTTGATGCAGACGGAAACTTCCTTGAAGGCTCCGACTCCGAGCTTGGCAGAAATCTGCAGAAGACCGCCAATCTCATCGCCGCAATGCGCGGTCAGCCGGACAATTCGCAGCCTCTCGGCGCAGATTTTGCCGATTACGCACTGAAGCTCACCTCGGAGAATGCCGAGTGCATCATCTACGTGCGCGACTCGATGGAGGAGATGCAGCAGTTCACATGGATTCTCTTCTCGATCATCCTGCAGGCGCTGATGTTCGGTCTCATCTTTGCGATAATTCTCGCGTTTTTCCTCTCAAAGGCGATTACCTCGCCGATACAGAGCCTTACGCGCGGCGCAAAGCTTGTTGCGGCAGGTGAGTTCTCGCATGAGCTTGATATTCAGTCAAATGACGAGATCGGCAAGCTGACCGACACCTTCAATCACATGAAGGAAACACTCAAAAATACACTCGAAGAAGTCTCCGGCGAGCACCGCAAGCTTGAGACGGTGTTTACCTATCTCCATGACGGCGTTATCGCCTTCACCGAGGACGGTAAGGTCATGCACATAAACGAAAGCGTCAAAGAGCTTCTCGGTTCAAAATACGACAAGAATTTTACCTTCGCGCGTTTCACCGAGCTTTTTGGTATCGACTATAACCCTCACTTTAATGTTGAGTTTGTTGACCGCGAAAAAGCTCCGGACGGTGACGGCTGTAATTTCAGCGACGTCATGTTCAACGGCAAGGTGCTGGACGTCAATTTCGGTAATATAAACTATATGGCAGACAACACTGAGCACAACGGTGTCCTCGCCGTAATACATGATGAGACGGGACGTTATGAGCTTGACAAGTCACGCCGCGAATTTGTTGCAAACGTCTCGCATGAGATGCGCACACCTCTTACGAGTATAAAGCTCGCCTGCGAATCTATAGTTTCCGACCCCGAAATGGAAGCGGATATGCAAAAGACCTTCCTTGGAATGGCAATTGACGAGTGTGACCGTATGACACGCATCGTCTCTGACCTTCTGGTGCTGTCACGCCTTGACAATAAGCGCACGCAGTGGAGTATTATGAGCTTTGATCCGCGCGCAATGCTCTCGAGAGTATGCGAGATCATGAAGGTGGATGCAGAAGCACATTCGCACAAGCTTACATTTGCTACAAAAGGTGTTCTTCCCGAGATCGTCGCCGACAAGGAGCGCATTGAGCAGGTCGTTATCAACATAATATCCAATGCGATAAAATATACTCCCGACGGCGGCGAGATCCGACTGCTTGCAAACACAAGCGGTGACGGAATCCAAATTCATGTCAAGGATAACGGCGTTGGCATCCCGAAAGAGGACCTGCCGCACATTTTTGAGCGTTTTTACCGCGTTGAAAAAGCACGTACAAGTGAAACGGGCGGAACGGGTCTCGGTCTTGCCATAGCAAAGGAGATCGTTGAAGCTCACGGCGGCGAGATATCTATTCAAAGCGAGCAAGGCGAAGGCTCATTGATAACCATCTGGCTGCCGCTCGAAACCAAACTTAAAACGGTTGAATAATATGAACACAAATACTGAAAAGCACCGTTATACAAGGGTGCGCGAAATATTCAAGACGGTACTTCTGTGCATGCTGCTTGTAAGCCTCATATTGTTAGTTACCGTCTATATCGTCGGTTCACGGGTTTATGAGAGAGTCTCAAAGGACGGTCCCGGTGCGGATTTTGACAAGCTGTGGAGCGTTCAGGACGGAACTGCATCTGTCGGACTTGACGGCACACGTCTTCTCCCTGATTTTATAGGCTACCGCCAGGCATCTTCCGACAAAAATCACGCATGTGCAGCAGATTATGACGCACTGTATGAGCTCTATGATTTAACAAAGCCGTGTCTTCTCGAATTATTCGGTAAGGATTCTGTCTGCCGCAAACTGAGTCCCGACGAGGGTAAAAACCGCTTCGACGCAGCAAAACGAAGTGATGAATTTGTTTATTTGCGTTACCACACCCCCGTACTTTACCAGCTTATTTACGCTTACTCGGCAGATAAGCTGACCATATCGGAAGAAGATGTCGCACGCGGAAGCACCGGCAGTATAGGTGCATATGTGAGTGAGCTTATAATAATCCCCGACAAGGATTTTGCCGCACATCGCTTCATTGCTTTGACAAGTGATTCGGAGGGGAATTATTATGAATTCAGACCGAGCGATCATATCGTCGCATCCGATTTCTACATCTCAAAGCTCGCGGGAAGCGGTGTGGAGATTGCCGAATACAGCTTTTCTTTCCTCGGAGACGAATGTTTTGAGAGCGCACAGCCTTTTATAAACGAGCAAATCGAAATTCCCGATATCATAAATAAAACGGTGGATTTTTCTGATGAAAGCATCCGAGAAGCCCTGCTTTTGCTATTTGAATACAATCCGGACAAGCTCGATGGATATGCTGACAGCGACTCATATGTTTATGTTGATCTCCACAGTCAGCTTCGTCTTGGCAATGAGGGGATATCGTTTTTCACTTACGATGCAACCGATATCAATACCCTGCGCGGAATCAGAATAGATTCACTGCTCGGATATACCGTTTCAGACACATCGGGACTCTTCGACAAGCTTACCGCCGTCGATAATCTTATCCGCCGGCTTGGGGATATATCGCCTGAGCTTATCGGGGGAGAGGGCAAGCTCTGCCTTGGCGATGTCTACAGTGACGGAGCACTGCTTGTTATCGAATATTTTCTCACTCATAACGGTATACGTGTCGGAGATGAGCCGTATCTTCGCGCGGTGCTTACCGAAAAAACCATATGTGAGCTGAGTGTTAATCCCACCTTGGTGTGCTCGGATGTGAACACAACGCTTGCTCTGAATCCTGCGTACATTCTGCGCAGTCTCGGAAAAACAGGAGCACTTGACAAAATAGGTGCTGCCGATTCTGTACGTCTGCGCTACGACGATACACGTGCGCAGTGGATGCTGATACTTGAAGCAAAGTCAAAATAAGGAGGAGCGCCGATGAATTGGTCATCCGTAAAAAATCTGCTTATCGCCATTCTTGTTGCGGCGAATCTCTTTTTGCTTTACAATATAGCAAGGCAAGACCGAACTCGCGGATATATAGATGAGAATGAAGTGAGCGGCGCGGTAGAACTGCTTGCCGAGCGCGGCCTTGCTGTTAAGGAGGAAAGTATACCGCTTGAAAAATTCAAGGTTCCCGTATATGAAAGTCCGTATAACGACGAATACTATACTGAGGTGGCGGAGGCGTTGACCGGCTCCAGGCGCGAGATACTTTACACGCTTCCGCAGGGTGGAATCAGCATTACAGTGGAGAACGGCGCATCAATCGAATTTGATACCGAATTTGGTTTCCGCTGCGTCAAATATGGCATTTCTGACATAGATGCATATACTGAAATTACAGCCGACAGTTTTGCTTCGTTTGCCAAAAACAAGGGCGAAATTGCCTCCGCTCGCATGAAGCTTCTTTCCGAGCAGGCTGAGGATTTTCTCGATTCGCGCGTGCCTGATGACTATGTACTGACGGCAAAAACGGAGGATGGCTGTTACGATGCCCAAAACGATATCACTTATCTTCTTTTGAATCAAGTGCTTGACGGATATGAAGTGTACTCACATTATGCCGTTTGCATCTTCTCGGGAGATGAGCTGATCTTCTCGCATGGCCGTTGGTATTTTGCGCCGTTTGAGTCGGAATATAATACCGACCTCTGCGACCAGGTAAATATTCTTTTTACAGACCTTGCGACCCTGCGTGCAGGCGCGGTCAGTCTACTTGATGGGACGGCTGACAATACATCGGAGGGCACGCGCCCGGATGCCGCACCAAGCGTTGATAACACGCTGCCGACAGTCGTCGATATGTCGGCATGCTATGTCATTTATTGGAATGCTGATAAAACGGCATTGTTTTTCATTCCGGCATGGCAAATTGAACATAATAATGGACTAATTATAGTATATAATGCGGCAAATAGCACAGTATATTCAAGCGTTCAGTAAATATTACAGATGTTTGTAAATATTTTGTAAACAGGTCTTCCATTTTGGACATAAATATGGTATAATATTATTAGTTGAAAACTTAATTATTAATAATCTGTAAACCGAATGCGCGATTTGGTTTTTCACAGTGCAAATTTCCACGGCATCGCCACGGCGGACGAGTGCCGTATATATATACAGCGCGCATCCATCGCGCGCACATTATACGCCGGGAAACGAGATTAGAATATGGAAAAAATCATCATCAACGGAGGCAGGCCCCTGCATGGCTCAATCGAGGTCAGCGGTTCAAAGAACGCCGCGATCCCGATCATTCTTGCGACCCTGATGGTCGATGACGTCTGCGTTATCGAAAATGTTCCTTCTATCAGCGATATCAGCCTTTCGCTTGAGATTCTCGCGGCTATGGGCTGTCACATAAGAATGCTTTCAAAGAACACCGTGGAGATCGACTCACGCGGTGCTGTGGGCGGAGTGTCCCCGTATGAGCTTGTGCGCAAGATGCGCGGCTCGTACTACCTTGTCGGCGCGGAGCTTGCTCGCTGGGGCAAGGCGTATGTCGGACTTCCGGGCGGCTGTGACTTCGGCGTTCGTCCGATAGACCAGCACATAAAGGGATTCAAGGCGCTCGGCGCTGCAATAAATGTAGAGGGCGGATATATTGACGCCAAGGCAGAGGAGCTTAAGGGCGCATCCATTTATTTTGATATGGAAACAGTCGGTGGAACTATCAATGTCATGATCGCGGCAAGCCTTGCAAAGGGAACTACCGTCATTGAAAACGCCGCACGTGAGCCTCATATAGTTGACCTTGCAAACTTTCTTAACACTTGCGGTGCAAAGATTAGCGGCGCAGGTACTGATACTATAAAAATAAAGGGCGTTGAGCGCCTTTACGGCAGCACATACGCTGTAATTCCGGATATGATCGAAGCCGGCACATATATGTGTGCGGCGGCGGCAACCGGCGGACATCTTAAAGTGACTAATGTCATTCCGAAGCATATGGAAGCTGTCTCGGCGAAGCTCGAGGAGATGGGTGTAAGAATCATTGAGAATGATGACTCTATCGAGGTTATCAGCACAGGGGAGCTCAATCGCGTAAACGTAAAAACCCTTCCATATCCCGGCTTCCCGACCGATATGAATCCCCAGTTTGGCGCACTTCTTTGCCTTGCAAAGGGCGTATCGTGTCTCACGGAAGGCATATTCAACAATCGGTTCCGCTATGTTGAGGAGTTACGCCGCATGGGTGCATCCATTAAGGTGGACGGCTCCACGGCAATAATCGAGGGCGGGGTACCGTTATCGGGAGCACCCGTAAAAGCAGTGGATCTTCGTGCGGGCGTTGCGATGATAATTGCGGGTCTCAGCATCAAGGGAAAGACCGAAATTGAGGATATCCACTATATCGAGCGCGGATATGATGACGTCGTCGGCAAGCTTCGTGCAGTCGGTGCGGACATCAAGAAGGTTATAGTTCCCGATCCAATGCAGCTTGAAAAAGCGAATTAAGAAAGCAAAGGGTGTCCCACATGGCGGCACCCTTGATTTATTACTATGGATATAAAAAACGATGAAATACTGACCGACATAAACGACGGTCTTAAATTAATACAAAAGCGCGACGGTCTGACCTTCGGGACAGACGCATATCTGCTCGCGGCTTATATAAGGCGGCAGACACGAGCGGTTGCGGTTGACCTTGGCAGCGGTACGGGCATCATTGCGCTGCTTATGCTTGCAAGAAAAAAGGCGGCGGCAGCTCATGCGGTTGAATTGCAGTCGGAGTTTGCCGAGCTTATCACGCGCAATGCCGAGCTTAACGGCTTTGAAGGGACGCTCACATCTCACTGCGCCGACATCAGGAGCATAAGCGCGGACACATTCGGCGGCACTGTCGATGTTGCTCTGTCGAACCCACCGTATATGAAAGCATCCGGCAAAGCTAACGAAAGCGAGCGAAAGAATATCGCCCGCCACGAGATAGCCGGCGGCATCGCTGATTTTTGTGCCGCGTCGAGCCGTGTGCTGAAGCATGGCGGACTGTTTTACACCGTATGGCGTCCGGACAGGCTGTGCGAGCTTATCGGTGCACTGACGGCATCGGGACTTGAGCCGAAGCGAATGACATTTGTGCATGCACGTGCCGAGCTTCCGCCCTGTCTTGTACTGTGCGAAGCAAAGAAGGGAGCGGCTTCGGGGGCATATGTCACGCCGCCGCTTATAATGTATAAGCATGGAAGCGTCTACACGGATGCGCTTGCAAAAATCTATGAAACAGGTGAATTTGATGAGTCTTACACGAGACCCTGATGTTTATTACGCCGAGCACGGCGAGGAAAAAAATAAAGTCAACGGCGGCACGCTCTATCTCGTAACAACGCCGATAGGAAATCTTGCCGATTTGTCCGAGCGTGCAAAAAAAGTGCTCTCAGAGGTGGATTTCGTTGCCGCGGAGGATACGCGCAATTCTGCGAAGCTGCTCGCCATTTTCGGTATCAAAAAGCCGATGGTAAGCTACTACGAGCATAACAAGCGTGAGCGTGGAGATGAGATATGCGACCGTATAGCCGCAGGTGAGTCATGCGCGCTTGTTACGGATGCAGGCATGCCCGGAATAAGCGATCCCGGAGAGGACATCGTGCGGCTCTGTGCCGAGAGGGGAATACCGGTAACGGCTGTTCCCGGACCATGCGCCGCGATGACGGCACTTACTCTGTCGGGTCTGTTCACCGGTCGCTTTGCGTTCGAGGGTTTTTTATCAACGAACAAGGGTGAGCGCAGAGCGCACCTTGCCGAACTAAAAAGCGATACACGAACTCTCATTTTCTACGAAGCGCCCCATAAATTAAAGGCAACTCTTTCCGATCTGTATGATGCATTCGGAGAGCGAAAGATATCGCTTTGCCGCGAGCTTACAAAGCTTAATGAGGAAATAAACCGTACCACGCTTGCCGAAGCGGTGACGCTTTACGCAGAGCGCGAGCCGCGCGGCGAATATGTGCTTGTTGTCGAGGGAGCAAGCGCCGAGCAAGTACGCGAGGGCGCTTTTTGGAGCGGTATGACAATAGAGGAGCATGTCGCTTACTATATCGGTGAGGGCAAATCGAAGATGGATGCGATCAAGACATGCGCCAAGGAGCGCGGTATTGCTAAAAATGAGGTTTACAAGGTGATCAATACTTGAAAAAGCGCAGATGCATCCGCGCTTTTTCTCATGGATTTTAATTCATCGCGTAAGGGACAAAATGGCATCCCATACGGGATGCCATTTCTATTTTAGATAATGTCAACGGACTTGCCGGTTCTTGCGGATTCGTAAAGACCTTCAAGGATTTTCATGATAACAACGCCGTCCTCTGCAGTCGATATGCATTTTGTGCCGTTTAAGCAGCAGTCAACAAAGTGATCAATCTGTGCTTGGAATTGATCCTTGGCTTCGTTGTAATTTTCGATATTCTTGATCTCGGAGTCGACCATAAAGCCGTTGACGTCGGTGTAATACTTCATGGTGTCGAGGTTAAGACCGCCCTTTGTTCCGTAGAGAACACGTCCGCTGCTGTCATCGGCATGGAGATTGTATGAGCACTCAAGCAGAGTGGATGCGCCGTTTTCATAACGTATAATACCGATTGCATTCGATTCAATATCGCAGATATCTTTCTTGGGATCAGCACCCTCGGGACGCCAAGCAACATGTGTCTTTAAGTTAGCACGATCCTCGTGAAGCTCATTTGCGGTAACGCAGTATACGGATACGGGCTTCGGATTTCCCATCAGATAGCGTGTGAGGTCGAGCGGATGAACGCCGATGTCGATAAGAGGACCACCGCCCGAGCGAGACTTGTCTGAGAACCAACCGCCGGGTGTACCGTGGCGGCGCACGTATGTAGCCTTGGAGTAGTAGATATCACCGAGGTATCCATTGTCAATAAAGTCCTTTGTTATACGAGCTGCGTCGGAAAAACGAGTTACAAATCCGAGCATAAGAAGCTTGCCGTTTTTGTCGGCAGCATCTTTCATTGTCTGAGCCTCTGCTGCGGTCATAGCCATCGGTTTTTCGCAGAGAACATCGAGACCTGCATTGAGAGCGGCGATGGTGCATTCAGCGTGAGCACAGTTCCACACGCATACGTCAGCCGCATCAAGATCTACGCTTGCGAGCATTTCGGCAACGGAAGTGAAACGGTGCTGGATGTCGTATGCATCGGCGTACTTGTTGAGCTTTGCCTCGTCGATATCGCAGACTGCGACGATTTCGACATTCGGGTTTTTCTTATAACGTGTGATATGCGTTTCGGAGATATTGCCGGCACCTACCATACCGATTCTTAACTTTTTCATGTTAATTACCTCTCTTGAAATACTTTATTTATTCATAACACCGCGCAAGAAGTTAGCTGCCAGCGTGATGTCTGCTTCGGGAGTGGGACCGACCTCACGCTCGATCGTGAGGTATCCGCGATAACCGATCTCTTCAAGCGCTGTGAGGTATGCGGGAAAATCAACGTTGCCTGTGCCGAGCGGTACTTCCTCAAAGAACTTTACATTCTGAAACTCTGTGGGGACGGGGTGTACTATACCATATATAATTTCGGGATTGCCGTCAACGAGCTTTACGCCGTCTTTAGCGTGGGTGTGAACGATGTAATCCTTGAGGGTATGGACCGCCTTTACGGGATCGTCGCCGGTTACCATCGCAAGGTTTGCGGGGTCAAGGTTTACAGCGACACCTGTTGAGCCGAGGCTGTCGAGAAAGGTTTTGAGCGTCGCCGAGGTTTCAGGACCGGTCTCTATAGCAAAATGCGCATCGAGCGAGTCGGCATAGTCAGCAAGCTCCTTACATGCCTCCTGCATGATCTTATAGCGGTCGTGAGTTGGATCCTCCGGAACCACGCCGATGTGTGTGGTTACGATGTTGCATTCAAGCTCCTTGGCAAGATCAAGAATACGCTTTGATTTTTCTACATGCTCCGGGTTAAGCTTGGGATCACCAAAGCCGTAACCGAAGTCTCCGCAGAGCGCGGAGAAAACAAGCCCGCTATCTTTTACAAATTTGAGAAGCTCGCGCGCCTTTGTACCGGAAAGATTTTCCGGGGCGTTCTCGCCCTTTGTTGCGTACATCTGGATACCGTTTAGACCAAGCTCGGCGGCTTTCTTGACGGCATCATAAGTCGGCAGACGGAAGGATTCAAGTACTGCGCCGATTGGAAATTTATACATGACAATACTCCTTGATTTAATAGAATTATTAAAATTTTGCTTTTATTTCACTTTTTTGTTATTATCCTCTTGCAATTCCTCTGAGCTTATTATATAATAAATATGGCAGTATTACAAGAAATAATATTGCTTATATTTAACACAATATTGCTTTGGGGGCATGTTATGAATAATTATAAGCCTTGTATAACGGACCGCGAACGTGATGTACCGAAAACCTTAACAAATGAAAAACGCTATGAATCGCACGTTTTGCCCGACCCATCAACACCGTATGTTTTTCATCCGTGCAACAAAACTGCCATGTCACATTGGCATGAAAATATTGAAATCCTCTATTTTCTCGATGATGGCGGCGTAGTATGCGACCGAACCGCATATGAGGTACATAAGCACGATATTGCTGTTTTTGGTTCGAATGTCCTGCACTCGGTACCGCTCTCGACCGAGGTCGAACACAGATGTCTGATAATAGACGGCGCATTTCTTGCAAAGAGCGATATCAACACCTCCGAAATAAAATTCGACTGCGTTATCAGCGATGACAAGGCGCGTGAGCTGTATCTCGCCGTTGCGGATTTAATACTTAAGCGCAATAGTAATGACGATCCCTTCGCTGCGGCGGAGATCAAGGCGGCTATTCTTATCCTTATGATATATTTATGCCGCAATTTTTCGCAGAGTGACTGCGGTGAACACGGGCACGGAGATTCGGTCAAGCGAGCACTGGGGTATATCAAATCTCATTTTGACGAGCCTCTTACCGTCGATAAGATAGCCGACAGTGTTAATATAAGCAAATTTTATTTTTGTCGTGAATTTCATCGTGAGACCGGCTTTACCGTTGTGAGGTACATAAACAATCTTCGGTGCCGCGAAGCTGAAAAGCTGCTCCGCGAGGGGAAATATATGGTTGGCGAGGTCGCGCGCATGTGCGGCTTTGATAATCTGTCTTATTTCACACGCACATACAAGAGCATTATCGGGCACACCCCTACCGAGTCACGTGCAAGCGAAGAACAGGAATGAAACGACAAAATTCGTCGATACGCTTGACAAAATGTGATTTTTTTGCTATAATCGGATTTGTAATATTATTTTTATATGGAGGATAATCATGGCAAAGATCAAGGATGCAGTAAAGGCAAAGACCCAAAAGGTCACCTTCTTCTCTGATTTCAAGGCGTTTATCACTAAAGGAAATGTACTCGACATGGCAGTCGGTGTTGTTGTCGGTACAGCGTTTAACGCGATTGTAAACGGACTTGTCAAGAATATCATTACTCCGGTAATGACTTACTTCACAAGCGGCGTGGCTATCGACGATTGGAAGTATGTGCTCCGTGAGGCTGTTCCTGCAGATGAAGCGGCAGGTACTGCTGAGGTAGCGGAAATTGCAATTTCATACGGTCTGTGGATTCAGGCTATCATTGATTTCTTCATCATTGCGCTTTGTGTTTTTGCGGCGGTAAGATTTATCAAGTCTATGGAAAGACGTCTTAACGCAAAGGAAATTGCCAAGGCAGAGGCAGAGGCGGCTGCAAAGAAAGCCGAAGACGATGCTAAAGCGGCTGAAGCTCAGGCAGAGTCAGATGCAAAGGCAGCGGCTGAAAAGGCGGCGCTTGAAGAATTTTATGCGAACATCCGCGAGATCAGAGATTCACTCAAAAAGTAATTTTCTCCCGTGTCGGTTTACCGGCACGGGTTTTCTATATAGGAAGGGTATTTATTATTTGTAGGGGCGTTTTGTGCTTCGATTATTGGTGCTCCTTGCAAGGCTTTGCCTTGCC
>JAZRAB010000134.1:0-4378 GCA_045634345.1 Candidatus Flemingiibacterium sp.
CTCCTCGTAAAGCGTCATATAACCTTGGAATTTGACGGTGTAACCGCTTGAGCGGAAGATGTAACCGCCTGCTTCAATGTCGGCTGTTACGGTATCAAGCTCCGCAGATGCCATCTGGCTCGCCATGAAACGGTCCCAGATGAGCTTATAGAGACGGTACTGATCCGTCGTAAGCATCTTTTTGATTTTGTCCGGCTCGAACGCGAGATTCGACGGACGGATTGCTTCGTGCGCGTCCTGCGCACCAGCCTTTGTCTTATAGACACGGCGCTGTGCAGGATAGAAGCTCTCACCGTACTTTTCGGTGATATAAGCCTGTGCCGCATCCGCCGCTTCATCGGCAATACGGAGCGAGTCGGTACGCATGTAGGTGATAAGACCTTGTGTGCCGCCGCTTGAAGCACCAAGGTTAATACCTTCGTAAAGCTCCTGTGCCACGCGCATGATACGCTGTGACTGGAAGCCAAGTCTGCGAGATGCCTCCTGCTGGAGAGTGGAGGTGGTAAAGGGCGGTGCAGGATTCTTCACGCGGATCGCCTTTTTGACCGATTTAACGAAGAACTCCTTACCCTCAACAGCTTTGACGACCTTCATGGTCTCGGCTTCGGAATGAAGCTCGATCTTTCCCTTTTTATCGCCATAGAATTTCGCCTTTATCTTGCCGCGGCTCTTGTTTTCGAGTGCGACATCAACAGTCCAATACTCCTCGGGTACAAATTCGCGGATCTCCTCCTCGCGCTCAACGAGTATGCGAGTTGCAACCGACTGCACACGTCCTGCGGAAAGACCGCTCTTGATGGTCTTCCAAAGGAACGGACTTAATTTGTAGCCGACAATACGGTCAAGTATGCGGCGAGCCTGCTGGGAATTTACAAGTCCCATATCTATCTCGCGCGGTGTTTTCATTCCGGCTTTGACCGCTTTTTTTGTGATCTCATTAAAGGTCACGCGCTTTATTTTGTTCTCGGGCAGACCTAGCGCCTCTGCAAGATGCCAAGCAATTGCCTCTCCCTCGCGGTCAGGGTCCGTTGCAAGGAAGACTTTATCCGCGTTTTTGGCGTCCTTTTTAAGACTCTTTATAAGGTCGCCCTTTCCGCGTATATTTATATACTTTGCCTTGAAATCATCCTCAATATCAATTCCGAGTGTGCTCTTGGGGAGATCGCGTATATGACCGGTACAGCCCACGACCTTATAGCCCGAGCCAAGATATCCTTTAACTGTTCCCGCCTTTGTCGGCGACTCCATTATAACAAGATTTGCCATGTGAAGAATGTTCTCCTTTTGCTTTGTCAGATTATTTTACGGTATAAACCGCCGGGAAGCGACTCCACGGCGCTGTAAAGTTCAAGCATTGTGAGGGATGCAAGTATCATCTCCGTTGATATTCCCGTCTGTGCCAGCTTATCGGGTGTTGTTGCGCTATCATCAGGCATCGCATTGAAAATGCGCATTTGCGTGTCATCAAACATTGCGAGTATCCGCTGACGTTCATCCTCAGCGCTTTTCTTGACATCCGCCTTTTTTACGGTATCGACCGTTTTTTTCGCTGTACGGCGAAACAGAGCCTTTGCCGGACTCTCGACTTTCTGATAGGACGCGCGCTTATAATCACTTGGATTTGGTATATCCGGAAGCGGTGTGCCGGATTCGGATTTTTTGATCGGCGGAACTTTTATGCTTGACAGCTTATCCTGCTCTGCCGGAGTGATCTGCACATTTTCCGGCTGCAAAGGTACGTTATGATTATATTCATAACGCAGATATTTATCGCTCTTTATGATTCGGTCAAGCTTGGAAAGCGAAAACTTATTCGCAAAATCCTCGATTATATCTTCACCTCGTGTAACGAGCTTCGCGCCGTCGCGTATGAGATTGTTCGGTCCGACGCTCCCGGGTGCACCAACATTTCCGGGGACCGCATAAACTCTGCGCCCCTGATCTGCGGCACAGCGTGCAGTGATAAGCGAACCGCTTTTCGCGCCGCCCTCAACCACAACGACCGCATCCGCAAGACCGCTTATAATGCGGTTTCGTATCGGGAAGTTGCTTCCGTAAGGCGGAGTGTTAGGCTCAAATTCACTGATAACCATACCGTGTGCGGCAATCCAGTTTAGCATCTGCTCATTTTTGGCAGGATACGGAACATTCACACCCGAGCCAAGCACCGCAACAGTCGGTTCTTCCATAAACACCGCGGTATTATTTGCGGCAGAATCAACGCCATATGCGGCGCCGCTTATTATAATAGCGCCATAGGCGATAAGTTGTCTTGCGAGTGTAAACGCCATATGCTTTCCGTAAGCGGACATACTGCGCGTACCGACTATGCTGACACAGAAGCGCTCATTAAGATCCTCGATCATTCCGCGCACATAAAGCACAATAGGCTTATTGAAAAGCCCCTGCAGCCGCTTCGGATAATTCGGAGACGCGCAAGTAACAACACGGATTCCGTTCATAAAGCAAAATTCGAGCGTGCGTTCCGCATCGCGCAGATCATGATTTGTCAGTCGGCGTATAAAACCGCCGCTGCATTCCTTGCAGGTATACAGCTGTTCATAAGAGGCTTCATATATTTCACGGGCGCCGCCGGGAAAATGCTTCAGCATTTTCACAGCATCGGAATGTCCTGCACCGTTTCTCTGCGCAAGCCACACCCAGTAAATTATATCGTTCATAGTCAAGTATTCCTTTCCCGCAGCATCTTGATGTAAGATTATACAAAAAAATGGTGCACCGCGCGGCGAAAATATTCTTACAAAATAATATACCTCTTAATAGTATAACTCGTAACACATGAAATTGCAAGAGGTTTTCGCATATTTTTGAAAATTTTCTTTTAATAATGAAGAAATTATTTTTTTGTACATAAATGTGAGGTGAGTTTTATGTACAAAAAGGAGCTATCCGCAGCCACTGCGAGACAACTCCTTTTATCTTTATTTTGTGCTTATTTCACTCGAAGCGTTCCCACAAGCCGTTCATCCGGCGTGACAAACGCCGTATAATTCGTGCTGTACGTCACAAATCCCGGCTTTGAACCGCTCGGCTTGCGGATATTGCGCACAAGCGTGTAATCCACCGCCACGTTCACGCCGTCCGAAACCTTTGAATGTACCGCCGCGATCATCGCCGTCTCGGTGAAATCGCGCTCCGACGGCTCTTCCCCCTCGCAAAACATAACGCAATGCGAGCCAGGTTGATTTTTGACATGGAACCAATAATCCTGCTTTGAAGCAAGGCGAGTGGTGAGATAATCGTTCTGGTGATTGTTTTTACCGCAGAGCACGCGGTATCCGCCGCTTGTTTTAAACTCCATGGGCTTCGGCGCGGACATCTTTTTTGGTGAATAATTCTTCATGCGCGACGCATAGCCTGCGCCGTGAAGCTCCTCGCGTATTTCGAGAATATCGCTCTCGGTCTCAGCTCTTGTGAGCGAGTCAAACACCGTGTAAACATACTCAAGTTCTGCCTCCGCTAATTTTATCTGCTTGGCAAGCTCAATTTCAGCAGTTTTCGCTTTGTTGTATTTTTTATAGTATTTTTGTGCATTCTGCTGTGGGGTAAGACGCTTGTCAAGCGGTATTTCCACAGTCGGGCACTCGTCCTCGTAATAGTTTTCGAGAACTGCGCTCTCCATGCCGCGTGACAGACGGTATATGTTGCCCGTGATAAGGTCGCCCCAAAGCTTGTATCGTTCCTTGTCAGCGCAGGAGATAAGATCCTGCCGCTGAAGCGCGAGCTTCTTTGAGAGGCGAGATTCGGCATTCGAGAGAAGCCTAAAAATGTCGGCGGTACGCTGGCGTATACGCTCGGCGCGGTCACGCAGAGTAAAGTATTCGTCAAGCAGAACGCCGAAATCCGCAAGTCGCTTCACTTCAAAATCCGAGCCGTATTCGAGCGGCTCGAAGAAAAGATACTCAATCGGTTTTCCCGATTTATCGGACACCAGCCACGGCTCGCAGGTGTGGGCATTTATGCATTCCGCAACGAAGGAAAAGCTCTCCCACAATCGGTCAGAATCGCACGACGACAGAGGCGCATCAACGCTTCCCGATGCACGGTAAGTGATCTCTCTTGCAACAATCGCCGCAAAGCCGTAAAAATTCGACAAAATAAACTTATCCGCAGGCATATCCTCGGATTTTTTAAGCACGGCACGGAAGTCTTCTTCCATCGTATTTATTGGAGAAAGCTTTTTCTGCTCCGGCGGCAATTCATACGGGAATCCGGGAAGGATCTGTCTTACATTGCTCGTTGCGAGATCGATTATTTTCAGCGCACTGATGACCTTTTTTTCGTTGTTTAACAGAATTATATTGCTGTACTTGCCCATTGTCTCGGTGACGAGATATTTTTTCGTCTCAAACCCAAG
>JAZRAB010000135.1:0-1820 GCA_045634345.1 Candidatus Flemingiibacterium sp.
CTGCCCGGGAGCGCGAGGGCAGAGCCCTCGTAATATCGGCAGGCGGTGCAACGCACCGCAAGGAGCATCAATGCTCGGAGCAGTAAACTGCCCCGCGCGACAGCGCGATAAACTCAAATTTGTTACTCAATGATTTTTATAAAATTCCCATATTTTTGTTTACAATTCAAACAGTATATGATATAATATAATGTAATGCTTAAATATATAATTCCAAAATCACTTGCGAGGTGTAATATGTCAAAGCTCACCGAGTTCAAAAAATATATATCCGGTAAAACCGCCGCCGTTGTCGGAATCGGCATTTCAAACACGCCGCTTATTGATTTTCTGCTAGGCTGCGGTGCGCGTGTAACCGCACGCGACATAAAGCCGCGCGATAAAATGTCGGAGCTTGCCGATTCTCTTGAAAAAAAGGGCGTATCGCTTGTTTTGGGCGATGATTACCTCGAAAATTTCACAGAGGACATCATTTTCAAAGCTCCCGGTATACGCGGTGATTTGCCGCAGTTTACAGACGCCATCTCCCGTGGTGCAGTGCTTACATCGGAAATGGAAGTCTTTTTTGAGCTTTGTCCCTGCAAGATTTTCGGTGTCACAGGCAGCGACGGAAAAACAACCACGACTACCCTCACATACAAAATGCTTGAGCTTGAAATGAAGAAGCGCGGCACTGATTCGCGCGTTTGGGTAGGCGGCAACATCGGCAAACCGCTTCTTCCGGAAATTGATAGCTTCCGCGAAAATGATATCGCGGTAGTTGAGCTGTCGAGCTTTCAGCTTCACATGATGAAAAAGTCGCCATTCGCGGCGGCTGTTACCAATGTCTCACCTAATCACCTTAATTGGCACACCGACATGGAGGAATATACATTATCAAAGGAAAACATCTTCCGAGGTGTTGGAAACAAGAGGATAGTGCTTAACTACGGCTGTGACATCACACGCGACATGGCGTCACGAACAAATGCAGATGTGACATATTTCTCCGCCAAATGCATCCCAGAGGGGGGATATGCGGCAGTTTATGAACAGAATGGGGTTATTGTCTACCGCTCGGCTGACAGCAGTACAAGTGAAATACTCCGCACAGCAGATATAAAAATTCCCGGCAGGCATAATGTCGAGAACTACATGACCGCTATTGCCCTTACAAAAGGGTTTGTAAGCCGAGAAACTGTAAACGAAATTGCGAAAAGCTTCGGTGGTGTTGAGCACCGATGTGAATTTGTGCGCGAGATTGACGGCGTTAAATATTACAACAGCTCGATTGATTCAAGTCCGACACGTACCGAGGCGGCGCTTCGTGCTTTTTCGAAAAAGCTTATCGTTATCTGCGGGGGATATGACAAGCATATCCCGTATGAACCGCTTGCAAAGCCGCTCATCGAGTGTGCGAAAAAGGTGGTGCTCGTCGGCGCAACCGCTCCGAAAATAAAGGCGGCTCTGATTGGATGTACCGACTATAACGGCAGTCCGGAAATCATAGTAGCAGACACATTTGATGGCGCAGTTAATGCCGCAAAGAATGCGGCGAGCACCGGCGATATCGTGATACTCTCCCCTGCCTCGGCAAGCTTTGACATGTTCAAAAATTTCGAGGAGCGCGGTAATTATTTTAAGGATATTGTAAATAGGTTTTGATGTAGATTATTGTTTGTCAGGGAGTTTGATGCTTCGATTATCGCGGCTTCCACGCGGTGCTTCGCACTGCCTGCCGGTATGCAGAGGGGAACCTATGGATCGGCGTCTGAGCGCAAAGCAGCCCCCCTGCATACCGGCAGGCAGTGCGAAGCACCGCAAGGAGCACCAATGCCAAG
>JAZRAB010000136.1:0-2699 GCA_045634345.1 Candidatus Flemingiibacterium sp.
AACTTTGAACATTCTGCACAACTGCATTCCCATATTCTCTCGACCGCATATCGAAGTGAGCGCTCGATTGCGCTGTATGTGCATTTTTGCGAGGTTGCGAGTTTGGCGTAAAGACATTTTACCGGACCCTCGATTATGAGATCGTTCGATATGACATATTGGAGCGCAAGCAGTAGGCGTTTTGAGGATTGATTCCACGAAACTGCGCCCAAGTGCAGAAGAGATAAATATATGTATTCATTATCGTCAAAGCGTTGCATAGCCGTCAATTTTAATACCTTTCATTTCGATTAAGGAAGTCAAGCCGTGATAAGATTAGTGTCCTCCTTGCGTTCCTCGATTCCGAGTCTTTTCATTTCCTCATCTACGTAATTACTTCTGCTGAAGTAGTTCCAGATATCATCTCTCGGAAGTCCGTAAATATCCCACAAGGCAAACACTGTTTCCATTCTGGGGAAGGTACTGCCGTGCTCGATGTTGCGGATTGTTTCAACAGATACATCAGCCCACTCGGCAGCGCGTTCCTGTGATATGTGTTTCTCTTTTCTTGCGGCGGCAAGGATTATCCCCATGCTGACAAAATTTATCATCTTTCGACATCCTCCTACGCTATTATATCCGGGAAACGTAGAGAGGGACAGGGAATATATTCCTGCTATGGGAAATACGGCGATTGGGGTTGCAATGTTTTTCGGTTTGTGATACAATATTAATAGATGATGCGAGGGTTTTAATTATCATAAAATGCACTGTGGCGGACCGGACGGCGAGTTAGGTGCATCATTGCGCTATCTCAGTCAGCGTTACAGTATGCCATATGACGTAGCTAAAGGGGCACTTACGGATATAGGTACGGAGGAGCTCGCACATCTTGAAATGGTGGGAACACTGGTGTATCAGCTTACCCGCAACCTCTCGCCCGACGAGATCGACAAACAGGGCTTCGGCACCTACTTCGTCGATCACACCACCGGAGTTTATCCGCAGGCGGCTTCCGGCGTGCCGTATACTACGGCTATGATGCAGGTGAAGGGCGATCCGATCACCGATCTGCATGAGAATATGGCTGCCGAAATGAAGGCGAAAACCACGTATGATAATATTCTCCGACTTTCCGATGATCCCGACGTCAACGATGTTATCAAGTTCCTGCGTCAGCGTGAGATAGTACACTATCAGCGGTTCGGTGAACTTCTTCGCCATGTCCAGGATAATCTTGATTCCAAGAACTTCTTTGCAATCAACCCTGCATTTGATAAGAAACGCAGATAAGGGTTATCATGAAAAAAGCAATCGGCGCATTACCGATTGCTTTTTGGTATAAAATTTTACTCCTTACCTGTCCAGCAGTATGTGCAAAGCTTGCATGCAGGTAAACCAACTGATTCAATCATATCATCAAGTCTCTGGAAGCTTAGTGAGGTGAAGTTGAGTTCTTTGCATATGTCTTCGACCATGCCTTGGTATTCAGGAGTGTCTGGATCGGCATAAAGATGAAGCTTCTTTGCGGCTTCCTCCTCCGAACCTTCGCGCTTTAATATGGTGCGGCGTGTGATAAGGTCGAGCTCACTCTTGGAACGGGAGAAGTTAAGATACTTACATCCGTACAAAAGTGGGGGACATGCTGTACGTATATGAACGCCTTTAGCACCGCTCTGATAAAGAAATTCGGTAGTCTCACGAAGCTGCGTCCCACGCACGATCGAATCGTCGATAAGGAGCAGGCTCTTATCCTTTATGAGCTGGTCAATGGCGATCAGCTTCATTTTGGCGATCAGATTTCTCTGCGACTGTATCGTTGGCATGAATGAGCGCGGCCATGTAGGAGTGTATTTGATAAACGGTCTGCCGAATGACACGCCGGATTCGTTTGCGTATCCGACAGCGTGCGCAGTACCCGAATCGGGAACTCCTGCGACGATATCGGGGGAGATATTGCCTTTATCGCGCTGCGCAAGCTTTGCACCGCAGCGATTGCGCATAACCTCGACATTTACTCCCTCGTAATTTGAGGTTGTATAACCGTAATAAACCCAAAGAAATGTACAAATGCGCATTTCCTCGCGTGCCTCGGAGACAGTTTCACAGGATTCAGGTGTAAGATAGACTATCTCGGCGGGACCGAGATCCTTGTAATGGGTATATCCGAGGTTCAGGTATGCGAAGCTTTCAAACGATGCGCAATATGCGCCGTCCTTTCTTCCGATAACTATGGGAGTCCTGCCGAGTCTGTCACGCGCGGCATACATGCCGTCCGACGTTAATACAAGCATGGTCATCGAGCCGTCGATAAGCTCCTGCGCATAGCGGATACCCTCAACTATAGATTCTTTCTGGGTGATAAGAGATGCAACAAGCTCGGTTGGGTTGACATCGCCGCCGCTCATTTCAAGAAAGTGCGAATGTCCTTTCTTAAAGCATATGTCAATAAGCTCAGAGTCGTTGTTTATGCGTCCGACCGTGGTAATCGCAAAGTTGCCGAGGTGCGAGCGGACTATAAGCGGCTGAGGCTCGGAATCCGAGATACATCCGATACCGAGATTGCCTTTCATCTCGCCGACATCTTTGTCGAATTTCGTGCGGAACGGTGAATTTTCTATATTATGGATAGCACGTTCAAAGCCGCCTTCGCCCCATACAGCCATGCCGCCGCGGCGTGTGCCGAGATGTGAATGGTAGTCGGTACCGAAAAAGAGATC
>JAZRAB010000137.1:0-8064 GCA_045634345.1 Candidatus Flemingiibacterium sp.
TGAGTGTCCATAAGGGCACTCACATTTTTATATTTGTTATGAACATTCCGACCAAAAATCAGCCGAAAACAAGTCGTTTGAGACACGTTTTCGGCTGATTCATTGTACAGGTTTCGCAAATGGGGATTTTTTGACCACAGAGAAATTACAAGCAAAAACACCGATGAGGTTTTCCTTGTCCTCCCCGGTGTTTGTTTATTGTCCTGTCATTCAGAGAACGCAACCGAATTCTTTCCTTCCGCACCAAGTTAAATCCAAGCAAAAATACAATCATGCAGACAGCGCTGCCGGTTGCAGCGTTCATAATGCGTATTTCTGCCTCCGTCATTCCCTCAAAGGAAACGAGCATCGACCTCTGCAGCGAGAAAACCGAAACAAAAGCTGTAGTAAAGGAAATATTTCGCAGTGTCACCACCTTTGCGGAGCGGACATGACGGGCTTTTACCAAATTCACCGTTGCATGCGTGATTTTCGTGAACGCATATACAGCAATAGCAATCATGATGATCTCGTGAAAGACCGTCCCTCTGTTCTCCGCAACAGTGAGCGCCACGGTTCCGGCGAGCGGCACGGACAGTACCATCAGCATATTCCCGGCGAATCTGGTGACAAACCGGCCGTTTTGTTTTGTCATAATGACAGCAAATCGGGCGGTGCTTAGAATCACGTAATAGACGCCAACCGTGAAGAGCCACCACGAGCGCTCTATCACGCCGAAAACGATGTGATACGCGCTGAACGCAATATTGAACGCGAGGCTGACGAGCGCGGATTTAAGGATTCTGTCCACGGATCTTCAGCTTTCCGAGAACGCACTCGGTGATGACACCGATAATGGTATCAATACTGTCGGCACAGCCATCGGCGAGCCATTCCATAACGATTGCTGTAATTCCCGAAAGGTAGAACTTCATGACATAGGCTCTTGTGTTTTCAGGAAAATCAAACCGTTCAAGAATCGGGTCGAAAATGTAGGCAAACAACTTTTCATATACCTTATCAAATCCCATAGAGCCAAGCTCACGCACGGCGGTTTTGAACAGCCGCTGATTGTCCTTTATAAATGTCAGGTACGGTGTCAGATATTCGGGCGTGATAAACAAAAGATCCTTAATCTCGGTATTGGAATAGCGGAATGTGATACTTTCTTTATCAACTGTGAAATACGAACGAAAGCGTTCGAGTATGTGCTGTGTAGCTTCCTTTAAGAGATCGGACGTGTTGTCGTAGTGCAGGTAAAACGTGGAGCGGTTCACACCTGCCTTCTCGCATATCTCCTTGACGGTTATATAGGCAAACTCTTTCTTTTCGAGAAGCGAAATGAGGGCTTCGTCCATTTTCACCGCTGTATTAAAATATTTGCTTTCATTCTTGTTCATGGTACGCCCTCCTTTCGTGAAATTATTTTCCCTCGCTGATCTCTCTTGCAAGCTCTACGATTTCAAACGCATATTTCTTCTTGCCGTTTTCAAGCATCTTCTTGTAGATGGGATAATTCACGCCACATCCGATCATGCCGATAATGCCGACGACGATTCCGAGAAGCATACCTGCGATACCGCTGCCAATAACCTGCATTGCAAAGCACATTCCCGTGCCGAATACAAGCGCGGATATAATACCGAAGGTGTAGGTGAATACGGTTGCAGGCATTTTTGCCTTTTTGTCCAGCTTGCGGAGTGCCACGATTTTGGAATTATCCTTGGGAGCGTACTCCTTGGCGATGGATTCTGCGTAGATTTTGTCAGTGTTCATTTTGTTATCTCCTTTTCATGTGATGACTATATTGTACCAGATGAAAAAGGAAATCGGAACAACACGTTTTAAGGATTGTGTTGTTTTGAGTATTTTTATTATGTATCTGATGCGCTAATCACGACAAACGGTATTTTGCTTTGAATCGTCATCATTGCAGGAGAAGTAGAGTATATATGGGCAAATTAATCAAGTAATGTGAAGCACCTTCATCTTCATTGCGCCGTCATTCTTCTGAAGAAGCAATTCAGTCTTGCCATCGGAATATTTTTCGATAGGCAGCTTCAGCTGGAAATCTATGTAACTGAAATCGTAGGTTTCCTGAAAAGATATGTCTTCATGAGATTTTGAAATTCTTCGCGTATCCTTCTCAAATTTCATCAAAGCCTTAAGCTGCTTTATAAAAGGAGCATCAAAGCTTGTCATAGTATTATAAAGCATTTCCAGGGAGCTGTTATAAATCGCATGTTCTATTTGCGTGGCATCCTTTTTGAAAATCTCGATGTTGCTTTCATAGAAATCTCTGTAGAATTTCAAATTGTCACCGTTATAAAGTGAGCGCAGATGCTTTGCGGAGATGGGATATTCTTGATATATATATATAAGCAACTCTAAATACTGATACTTATCTCGTACAGGGGTATTCAGATGGTAGAAGAACGGAAAAATTGATTTGTTTTCCTTAATCATTTGCAATTCTTCATTATATCCGGCTGAAAGACCGCGTAAAAATACCTTAATATCCGGATCAAGTATCAACTCATCGAAGTGCTTTTCTGTTATTATTGTGGACGGCATGAATTGACAGAAGCCCATGCTGACATCGTTTACTCCCATGTCAACTAATTTGAAAAGAAGCTCCAATGTTTGACTCAGATCATCCTCTGTTTCGTCGGGGAAACCGCACATAAAGAACAAGGAAACACCAATATTGTTATTTTTCAGGAAAGAAACTGTATCGACTATCTTATCCAAATTCAGGCGCTTGTTGATTTTTTTCTGCATTTCCGGTGAGCCGGTCTCGACACCAAATTCAATGTATCTTAAACCGGAGCTTTTCATCTTTAATATAAGTTCCTCATCAACGCAGTCGATCCTTGAGGTGCATTTCCAAACAATATCGAGGTCTTCCTCGATAATACGGTCACATATTTCGGAAACTAATTTTTTATTTGCAGTAAGTGCATCGTGTGAAAATGCAAAACTTCTGATCCCAAATTTGTTCTTATAATATTTGATCTGCTCAACAATTTTCTGCGCTGATTTCAGACGATAGGTTCGATGCAGGAAGCTGCTTGTGCAGCAAAAGGTACATCTGAATGGACAACCGCGCCCCGCATCTATTGGCATGTAGTATGTTTTAGATGCAAGCTCCTCCTTGGATTCGGAGTAATCATCAGCCCACAAATGATCGTCCCAATAAGGAAGAGCATTTAAATCACAGAGCGGTATTTCTTCCGAATTAAAGCATACAGTGTCATTACTGCGGTAATAAAGTCCGGGCACTGACTGTATTCCTTTAATATCGTTGTTTAATACAGATCTAAAGAAAGGAACAACGGTATTTTCCCCCTCACCTGTACATATATAGTCAACATAATCCATCGCTTCCATAGTTGCTTTTGCTGTAAAGGATGCCTGCGGACCGCCGAATGCGACAACGATATTCGGATTTATCGTTTTTACTTCACGCGCGATGCGCAGCATCATGTGATAATACGGCCACAGTGCGCAGAATGAGATGCATTTAGGGGATATTGATATTATTTTCTCGGTTATACCTTTTATGAAAGCGGAGTAATTCTTATTAAAGTATTCAAATTGAGCAAAACGGAGAATTTTCGCTTGGATTCCGGACTGCAGCAGAAGCGTAGCAAGAAGCATGGTGCCGTTTGCTTCGGATTTTAATGCCAAATTGTCGGTTGAATTAATAAATAAGACATCCACCATATCTACAGTACCTCCAAAATTTAAAATATTTCGAAACAAATGAGAAAATCAACCAAGAGCACGCCGTGATTATATTTATACCAAGAAAAAGTGGAGACGAATTTTCGCTCCACCATATAATTCTAGATCTTAATCTCACGTCAAACATTATGCCAGTTTGAGCCATTTCACGAGATATGCCACTTTTACACCAATATTATAGCAAAGATTCCGGTGCTTGTCAATAGATTTTGGGATTTCAAAAATATGATAAAATTCAAAACATAAAACAGCACACCGCATAGACACGGTATTTACCGTGCTCGTGCAGTGCGCCCGGATTTATACTTTGCTCTTTAAATCCTCGCCAAGCCTGGCAAGAATCTTTTTTTCGAGCCGTGAGATGTATGATTGTGATATTCCCATCATATCTGCCACTTCCTTTTGTGTCAGTTCCCTTCCCCCATTCAGTCCGTAACGTAAGGTTATTATCACCTGCTCGCGCTCATCAAGCTGACCTATGGCATCGCGTATAGTCTTTTTTTCCTCCACAGCCTCAAGCTCTTTTGACACATCATCCTCATCACTTCCAAGTACATCTGATAATAGCAGCTCGTTTCCGTCCCAATCAACGCTGAGCGGCTCATCTATTGATACATCATGGTGTCCGGAGCATTTACGGATATACATCAATATCTCATTTTCAATGCAGCGTGACGCATACGTTGCAAGCTTTATGTTTTTATCAGCTCTGAATGTATTCACCGCTTTTATAAGCCCTATCGTACCAATCGAAATAAGATCCTCCAACCCCGCGCCGGTATTCTCAAATTTTTTTGCTATATATACAACAAGGCGCAAATTATGCTCTATGAGTAAATGTCTTGAGTACTCGCACACAAGTGCATCGGACGAATCAAGTCCGTTTATCGCATCGCTCTCTTCTTCGGGCGTAAGCGGCGGCGGCAATGTCGCGGCTCCGTTTATGTAATAAATTCCCCTGCCTTTTCGTCTGCATAAACATATCCGCGAAAAAAAGCGTGTAATTAGTCCTACAAGACTACTCTGGATTCCGCTTATCCAATTAAATGCTTTAATAAATATCCCCCCCTCTATGTATCAAGCAAAATCTGCGGTATAATTCCTCCGCAGCCATCATAATCTACCGTATGAGTATCTATCGCCGCTACAGCATCAACCACTCGACCGTCAACGCAGATACGGTCAGGTAAAAAGCACAGAAGCATCCCCTGACCGGTAACGCTCCCTGCCGGAACAAGACGTATTTTGTGCGATAGCTCAATTGGAAGTGATGACACAAGCTCGGGCGCATTTGCCGCCGCCAGCAGTTCACCTGGCAGTATATCACTAATCCTATTGGCGCAAACTACTATCACCGGCTTCCCGCTGAACGGTTCGCGGAGCAGATTGCCACTGTCACAAAGCGCGTCTGTGACTATCTTCTGCCCCAGCATATCGATTGTGAGCTGTACCTGTCTTTTGCATACTGCGTTTGAACGTATACGTCCGTATAATAAACTTACGGCTCCGCTGATCAGCGCTGCAGCGCCGAACATCAGCGGTGATGCATCCGGTGCCGTATTTGCCGGGACTAGACCGATTGTGTCCGCCGCTCGACCGATGAAGCTATACAATGCAGTCATTATGCCCCCAAGTCCCACGTTCACGGCAACATATGACATCGCAGCTCTGATAACTGCCGCACCCCGACCGCCGAAAGCTATCAGTACCATAAAAGCGGCGCATGCACCACTTGCGGCTATCATAGTAATCTGCAGTAACGGCGTTGACTCAAGTGAATCAAGAAAAACAGACACAAGTGCCCAAAAAGAACCGAGACATGCGCCCATCATAAGCCTTAACGGCTTAACTGCTATATTCAGCAAGCGTGCAGTTATGTAAAGCGCAAGAAAGTCCATCGAAAAATTTACAATGAGTAATGAGTCGGCATAAACAACAGCCGTATGATGCACCCCCTTTGTTTTGATGCAGCAACAGTATTATTATACACCGCACAATGTGCAAAATTTGTCGCAAAAAATTATTAGAAAATAAAAATTTGGCAGCATGGAAGAGAATATAATACCGCATTGTTGGACATAATTAGAGCGTACCTCATTTACATGAAAGGAACGATTGATATGATTGACAAAATCGCACTTATTTTAGCAATTATCGGTGGACTCAATTGGGGAAGTATTGGCGTATTCAAATTTGACCTTGTGGCGTGGATATGTGGCGGACAAGGCTCACTTGCCGCAAGAATTATCTACACCCTCGTCGGACTCGCGGCGATCTGGTGCATTTCCCTTCTCTTCCGTGAAACCGACAACGTGGAAGAGGATGTATCAATGAGACGATAAATATACGTCTCATAAAGCACGAAAATGGCAGACAAGCTTTGACTGTCTGCCATTTTTCTGTTTTTGCTTGACAGATTTGAGTGTGTCTGGCGGTTTTGCGCTCCGAGCGTTGGTACTCCACTCGGTGCGCGGCACCGCCTACCGATATGCAAGGGGGCTACTTTGCGCTCAGACGTCGCTCCAATCCGCCCCCCCTGCCCCCCTGCTCGGCTCGGCTAACTCGGCTGTGGAATTTGTTTTTGATAAAATATCAATATTTTCAGGTAGCCGATAGCCGAGGCTTGAGGGGGTGGAGGGGGGGCACGCTAATCGGCAGCAGGTCACTGTGTGACCTGCGTATAAGTTCGGCTTTACCGAACTTTATAGCAAGTCGGCGAAGCCGTCTTGCTTGAGAGACAGTGGCTCCCCCTCCCGAGCGGCGGCGGTGCCGACGCAAGCAAACCGGCAGGGGGCGCAACGCGCCGCGTGGAAGTTGCGATATTCGAAGCATAAAACTCCCCCATACGCAATGATTTTCTCATAAAAACAGGACTGCATCATAAAAGATGCAGTCCAAATTTTTAAATATTAAACAGCAGAGCATCATACGTCGGGAAGGGCCAATATTCCTCTCCGACCATCGTTTCAAGTTCGTCAGCCGCGGAGCGGACACTGTTCATCGTGGGAATTATCTCATCACGAATAAAGAACATCAGCTTGTAATGATCCGTTATCTTGTGGCTCTCCGCAATGGCAAATTCAAGCGCACCGATGCTTTCATTAAGCTCTGTTACAAGTGAGGTGATCTTACCAACAAGCTCAATTTCCACATCTGCAGAGACGCCTATCGCCTTTGCCGCAACCGCAGTCTCAGATAGATCGCGCTTATATTTCATGACGGCAGGAACTATCTGCTTTTTCGCCATATCAAGCATCGTGAGCGCCTCGATATTCATCACCTTGCAGTAGCTTTCCATGTGAATATCGTCACGCGAGCGCATTTCCGTTTCCGTAAAGACCTTGTGGCGCTCGTACATTTCAATGTTCTTCTCCGCCACAAAGCATGGAAGCGCATCCGGCGTTGTACGCAAATTGAGAAGTCCGCGTGCCTCGGCTTCGGCTATCCATTCATCGGAGTAGTTGTTTCCGTTGAAAATGATCCGCTTGTGCTGATGGTATATTTCCTTTATAAGTAATCCGACAGCCTTATTGAAGTCCTCTCCGCACTCGACTGCTGCCTCAAGCTTATCGGCAATACGCGAAAGCTCCTCGGCAACTATCGTATTAAGCGTCAGATTCGGTCCCGATACGGAGTGTGAGGCGCCGACGCTTCTGAACTCGAATTTATTTCCCGTAAATGCAAACGGCGAGGTACGGTTTCTGTCAGTAGCATCCTTGGCGAATTTTGGAAGTACATCGACGCCGATCTCCATCACCGATTTTCTGTGGATATCGTATGCAGTATTGTTTTCGATCGATTCAAGAATAGCAGTAAGCTCATCTCCGAGGAACATAGAGATTATCGCAGGCGGAGCCTCGGCGGCACCGAGTCTGTGGTCATTTCCCGCGCTGGTCACAGATACACGAAGCAGGTCCTGATAATCATCCACCGCCGCTATAACAGCACAAAGGAAAAGCAAAAACTGCGCATTCTCACTCGGAGTTTCACCCGGTTCAAGCAGATTTACGCCTTCTTTGGTCGCAATCGCCCAATTGTTATGCTTGCCGCTTCCGTTTACCCCTGCAAACGGCTTCTCATGAAGAAGGCAAACAAGTCCGTGCCGTCCGGCAACCTTTTTCATGGTCTCCATTGTCAGCTGATTATGGTCGGTTGCAAGATTGGTCGTACCGAATATCGGTGCCAACTCATGCTGTGCAGGAGCCGCTTCGTTATGCTCGGTCTTCGCAAGGACTCCGAGCTTCCACAATTCTTCGTCAAGCTCCGCCATGAACGCCTTGATTCTCGGCTTTATCGAACCGAAATAATGGTCATCCATCTCCTGTCCCTTTGGAGGCA
>JAZRAB010000138.1:0-10888 GCA_045634345.1 Candidatus Flemingiibacterium sp.
GTATGCGGTGACCACTGCTCGCCTATCTCGGATACCACCATCATGTCATCCGCCGGTGCACAGTGTGACCACATCAATCACGTATCAACTCAGATTCCATACGCGGTCTCGATCGCAGCTTGTTCGTTTATCGCTTACATCGTGGGCGGTCTTACACAGAACGGTTGGATCGGTCTTATCGTGGCAACAATCGCTACGGTTGCTCTGGTACTCTTCTTTAAGTTCAAGGGCGCAAAGAAAGCTAAATAAATTGTCGCTTTTAAAATGCTCCGCCACCGGCGGAGCATTTTTTGTTACATAAGGTTATAAAAATGTCAAAATTTCAAATACAATTTTTTAACACAACCCCTGCCAAAACTTTATAAACAATTCACTGTTGTGCATAAAAAGGTCGAACTTTATTAACATTTGTCTGATATACTATAGACAAGAAAGATTCTAACGCTCGCATAACATCACGCAGTATCAGCAATGTCGCAGAGTAAAAAAATACGATATCCGGGGGTTTTATGTTCGGTAATATTAATGATACCCGAAGCAAAACTGAAGATAATCGCTCAAGTGAGACTTGCTTTGGCGGATTTGGTGGGCGCTTCTCATACGAGCAATGTCAGCGCGAAAGCAATCGCAGCAGTTTTATGCGTATATTCTATAAAGCCACTGTTATTATTACTTCTTGCTTGTTTTTGGGATTATTAGGCACAGTCTGCGCTGTATTGATATTCAACATCGTCCAAAACAACCGCACACTTTACTACCCCAACACAGCCGAAGTCGAAAGCTCACATACTTATGAGGATTTGCAAATCATCAATCTTGAAGCATCTTCAGCCCCATCGAAGGTAACTTTCATTCAAAATGTAGTGGCAGCAGAAAATGTAAGCATTGAGGAATCTCGTCGCTACCGTATACCAATCGGTGTTATGGTTCATAAAGTCACCGAGAATTCTGCGCCGCATATTGCCGGTATGTGTGAGGGCGATATTATAGTTGCTGTTGACGGCATTGAGATAACTGATGCCTCAAGCCTCAATTCCTTGATTGCCGCATATCATAGTGGAGCAGTGGCAAAGGTTACTGTATTCCGCAACAACGAATATATAGACTTAAGTGTTAATATTGAATAGAAAAAGCTCTGCCGTTCTAACGGCAGGGCTTTTATGTAAAACTCGGTGATTTAACAATCACCGAGTTTTTCGATGTTATTCCATTCCGGTAAAGCCATGCTCAGTAAGCAGCTTGACAGCGGCTCCCTCCGCCTCGATTCGCATAACAACATACGCTTCGTTCTCACTCTTTGCGATAAACGCATACATATATTCAATCGCTATGTCATTTGAAGCCAGCAACTCGAGTACCTCTGCAAGTCCACCTGGACGGTTGTGTATGCATGCGGTGATAACGCTCGTTATCGAGACAGTCAACCCCTCCGCTTTGAGTACACGCTCAACCTCCTCGGGATCGTCAACGATAATGCGCAGGATACCGAAATGAGTGGTATCCGCAACCGAAAGAGCGCGGATGTTAATATTGTTCTTTGCAATGATCTTTGTGATCTCGGCAAGTCTGCCAGGCTTGTTTTCAATGAAAATGGAGATCTGCTTAATAATCATGAGTTTCCCTCCTAAAATATTATTAATGAAGTTTACGTTTATCTACGACGCGCTTTGCTTTGCCTTCGCTTCTCGGTATAGTACCCGGTTCAACAAAAGTGATCTTCGATGCAAGACCGAGTGTCGACTGCATTCCTGCATTGATTTTTGCCGCCATCTCCTCCATACCCTTTACATGGTCGGAGAAGTTGTCTGCTGAAACCTCAACCTGAATTTCCATAATATCAAGGTTGTTCTTTCTGTCAACGTAGATCATATAGTGCGGATCGACCGTTCCGCAGGAAAGCAATACGCTTTCAATTTGGGACGGGAATACATTTACTCCGCGTATAATAAGCATATCATCAGAGCGTCCGCAAGGCTTCTGCATACGTACAAATGTACGTCCGCAACCGCATTTTTCATGCGTGATGCTCGAAATGTCGTGCGTTCTGTAACGGATAAGCGGAAGCGCCTCTTTGGTGATACAAGTAAATACAACCTCTCCCTGCTCACCGTCGGGAAGCACCTCTCCCGTGTCGGGATCAATTATTTCTATGATGAAGTGGTCTTCATTTATGTGCATACCGTTCTGACATTCGCAGTCGTATGCAACACCGGGACCGGATATTTCCGACAGACCGTAAATATCATATGCCTTGATTCCGAGGCGTTCTTCGATCTCGGCACGCATCTGCTCCGTCCACGGCTCCGCACCAAAAAGACCTGCTTTCAGATGTATTTTATCAAGCGTAATTCCCTGCTCTTTAAGTGTATCCGCGATGAACAGCGCATATGACGGAGTACAGCAAAGTATCGACGAGCCGAAATCCTGAAGCATTGTAACCTGACGCGCCGTATTACCGCTCGATGCAGGAATAACGGTCGCGCCCATTTTCTGTGCTCCGTCATGGATTCCAAGACCTCCGGTAAAAAGTCCGTAACCGTACGAAACGTGAACAAAGTCGTCCTTATCTGCACCTGCGGCAACAAGAGCGCGTGCGGCACATTCTGCCCACAGATCAATGTCGCCCTGTGTGTAGCCTACGACCGTTTGCTTTCCCGTAGTACCCGAGGATGCGTGAATACGCATAAGTTTTTTCGGCTCAACGCAGAACATCCCGTAAGGATATCCGTCGCGCAGATCCTGCTTGTAGGTGAATGGAAGCTTATGAAGGTCATCAATTGAGTGAATATCCTCCGGCTTAACGCCTATGGCATCCATACGCTCGCGGTACATCGGCATGTTTTTATAAACATGGTAAACGGTACGCGAAAGATTATAGGATTGGAGATGATAAAGCTGATCGCGGGTCGCCGTTTCCATGGTTTCGTTAAAATACTTTGGCATTGGTAGTTATCTCCTTTTTCATCAGTTACGCCGAGTGGCTTGCACCAAGGTCGAACGCTTTCAGGTTAAGTTCAAGGAATTTCTCGGGAACAGAGATGCGAACAGCCTCGCGGAGCGTCTCATCGTCAATACCGAGCGCATGTGCCGCCATACCGATGAGCGCTACGTTTACAGCTTTTTCACTTCCCGCCTCACGTGCGATCGCAAGAGCATCTGCCGCAATGACCTTCGCTCCGGCTGCTTTCATCTTTGCAACAAGATCTTCCGGGTACTCAGCCGCACCGGTAACAACCGGCATCGGATTGATCTCTTGTGTATTGGTAATTATAACGCCTTCCTTTTTAAGATACGGAAGCCATCTTGCAGCTTCAAGAAGCTCGAAGGACATAATAACGTCCGCTTCCCCCTTACATATAACAGGTGATGCAACCTTATCGCCATACTTAACATAAGTGACAACCGATCCGCCGCGCTGGCTCATGCCGTGCACCTCTGATACCTTTACATCATAATTCTGGAGCAGTACGGCATTTCCGAGAATACGGCTGGCAAGCAAGGATCCCTGACCGCCAACGCCGACTATCATAATATTCTTTGTCATATCAGTCACATCCTTTCTCAAACTATCGCGCCGACCTTGCACATCTGCGTGCAAAGACCGCATCCGGTACAAAGCGTAGCATCAATACGCGCCTTGCCGTCAACGATTGAAATACACGGACAGCCTATCTTCATGCACATCTTGCATCCAACACATTTGTCAGCATTTACAGTAAGCGCAGGCTCGCGCTTAACGTACTTGAGAAGTGCGCAAGGACGACGGCAGATGATAACAGACGGACACTTCGCCGCGAGTTCTTCCTTGAGAACTGCTTGGGTTGCCTTAAGATCATTCGGGTCAACGATGCGTATGTGAGCCTCATCGACTCCGGCTGCCTTTGCAATATTTTCGAGCATGATTCCGGTTACCGGCTCACCCTTTAAAGTATATCCGGTGCAGGGATTCTGCTGATGTCCGGTCATGCCGGTTATGCTGTTGTCAACGATAACGACCGTGGAAATGCCCTTGTTGTATGTAATATCAACTAGTCCGGTGATGCCCGAGTGCATAAAGGTGGAGTCTCCGATAACCGCAACGCACTTATCTTCCTCGCCGCGAACCTTGGCAAATCCGTGAAGTGCGGATATTGATGCGCCCATGCAAAGTGTAGTATCCATACCTGCAAGCGGCTGTGCGGCACCGAGAGTATAGCATCCGATATCTCCGCTTACATAAAGTCCAAGCTGCTTAAAGAGATAGAACACACCTCTGTGCGGACATCCGGGGCAAAGAACCGGCGGACGTACCGGAATATTATCTTCGAGAGTGAAGCAATCATTTTTCTTATTAAGAAGTATGTCGGAAATAAGCTCCTGCGAAAATTCTCCGCATATGGGGAGCAGATTTTTACCGTCGCACTTGATTCCGAGCGTCTTAACGTGAGTCTCGATGATAGGATCAAGCTCCTCGATAACAATAACGCGCTCATACTTCGCCGCAAAATCGGCTATAAGACGCTTCGGCAGCGGATTAACCATACCGAGCTTCAGATAAGATGCAGTATCGCCAAACGCTTCAAGCGCATAGCAGAACGAAGGACCGGCGGTAATAATACCTATCTTTGCGCCTTTGTTCTCGACAACTTTATTAAACGGACAGTTTTCCGCAAACTCAGCAAGTTTGGAAAGACGTTCCTCAACGATTACATGACGTCCGCGAGCCATTGCAGGCATCATAACGTGCTTCGCTATGTTCTTCTCGTAAGGCTTAACCGGGACTTCAACGCGATCAGCTGTTTCAACAACAGACTGCGAGTGTGAAACGCGGGTGTTAAGCCGAAGAATGAACGGTGTGTCAAACTTCTCTGAATAATCATATGCAAGCTTTGTAAATTCAAGACATTCACCTGAATCGGACGGTTCAAGCATTGGAAGCTTCGCCGCGATAGCATAATGACGGCTGTCCTGCTCGTTCTGCGAGGAGTGCATGCCGGGATCATCGGCAACACCTATGACAAATCCGCCGTTGACGCCCACGTATGAGGTGATGAACAGAGGATCGGCGGCAACATTAAGACCAACGTGCTTCATTGCACAGAAGGAGCGTCCTCCGCCGATAGCCGCGCCGAGCGCCGCTTCGAGAGCAACCTTTTCATTAGGTGCCCATTCAGCATAGACCTCATCATATTTTGCCACAGCTTCGGTAATTTCGGTACTCGGTGTACCGGGATAACTCGAAACGAATCGCACGCTTGCTTCGTAAAGTCCTCGTGCAACCGCTTCATTTCCAAGCATCATTTTTTTCATTTTGCGTTCCCCACAATTATATTTATTAAGTTTAAACTCACTTGATTCTGTTATCAATTACTCTCTTTGCCTTGCCTACAAAGCGTTCAAGCGACTTCGGCTCGACAAGATTGATCTTCGCATCAAGTCCGAGTACAGTCTGCAGCTTGTGTCGCACCTTCTGCTGAAGATTTTCAAGCGATGTGAACGAAGTAAGCAGGCTCGCATCCGAAACCTCGATATTTATCTCGAACGTGTCCATGTAGTTCTTGGTTCCGAGCACTATCTGATACTGCGGACCAACCTCGGGGATGCTTACAAGCACGCTTTCAATCTGTGTCGGGAATACGTTGACACCCTTGATCTTGAGCATGTCATCAGCTCTGCCAAGCGGCTTATCCATACGTACATGTGTGCGTCCGCATTCACACTTATCGTAATGCAATCTGGTAATATCCTTTGTGCGGTAACGAAGGAGCGGTATGCCCTCTTTTGCAAGAGTGGTCACAACAAGCTCACCCTCGTCTCCTCTCGCTTTAACCGAACCTGTTGCGCTGTCTATAACCTCTGGGAGGAAGTTGTCCTCGGCAAAATGCAGACCGCAGCGATAGCGGCATTCACCTGAAACGCCCGGACCGCAAAGCTCACTCATACCGTAGTTGTCAGTTGCAAAGAGATTCCATGCTTCCTCGACCTTTGCACGCATTTCATTCGAGCATCCCTCGGAGCCAAAAAGTCCGAGGCGGATTCCAAGCTCACGGCAGTCAATTCCGTTATCGCGTGCAACCTCTGCTATGTAGAGCGCATACGACGGCGTGGAGACAAGTGCTGTTGTACCGAAATCCTTCATGAATTTAAGCTGTTTTTCGGTGTTGCCCGTAGATGTGGGAACAACCGTCGCACCGATATTTTCAAGTCCGTAGTGAAGTCCGAGTGCACCCGTAAACATACCGTAGCCGAACGCTATCTGAACGATATCATCCGAGGTAGCACCGGCGGCAACGACAAGTCTTGACACACAGTCGGACCACATTTTGAGATCATTTTTCGTGTATCCGACAACGGTGGGATTACCCGTAGTACCCGACGACGCATGAAGTCTTACGATCTCGCGCTTATCGACTGCGAAAAGTCCGAAGGGATATGTATCGCGGATATCATCCTTGGTGGTATACGGTATGTACTGTATATCGGAAAGTGCCGTGATTTTATCGGCAGTAATACCTACCTCATCCAGACGTTTTTTATAGAAAGGAACGCGGTTGTAGCAGTAATCTACAATGTTTTTGAGACGTTTGAGCTGAAGCCGTTCAAGATCGGCTCGGTCCATAGTCTCTATTTCTTCTTGCCAAAACATAATAATAAACCTATCCTTAAAAATAATATCTCATATTATTATAATATAAAATATCCTCCGTGTCAAGAAGAAATGCAGTTTTTTCGTCAAAAAACACGATATTATGCCGACAAAATAAAAAGGGACTGCATTTAACTAAAGGCAGTTCCCTTTTATTCCTATAATCAGCTTATAAAATCAAACTCAATATCGTAAATATTAACCGTGTCTCCGTCCTCGCATCCCTTTGCGGTGAGTGCGTCGATGACTCCGCTCGATTTGAGAATACGCTGGAAGAATGCAACCGATTCTCTGTCACCGAAGTTTACGGAATCAATAAGCTGGAGAAGCCATTCGCCCTCAACATAATAAACACCGTTGATGTTGTGTACAATAATCTCCCGTTCTCCATCCTCAGATATTTCGTGAAGCGGTGCTTCCTCCGATTCGTAAATGGTCAGCGGTGGCAGATCGGAGAGCATCTCTGCGGTGCGCCACATAAGCTCGTCCACTCCCTGCCGTGTTGCGGCGGAGATATAGAAAAGCTCGCATTCAAGCTCATCCTTGATGTATGCTTCAAGCGCGGAGAGATCAACCAAATCGGGATCATGCGAATCCACTTTGTTTGCCGCGAATATCTGCGGTCTTGATGCAAGCTCGGACGAATAACGCTCAAGCTCGGAATTTATCTTTTTGATATCGTCGATCGGATCTCGCCCCTCGGTGCCGCTTATGTCAACGACGTGAATAAGCAGTCGGCAGCGGTCAACATGGCGAAGGAAGTCGTGACCAAGTCCCGCTCCCTCTGCGGCACCCTCGATAAGTCCAGGAATATCGGCAAGCACGAAGCCCTTTCCCTCTCCGGTCTTAACCACGCCAAGCTGCGGCTGAAGCGTCGTAAAATGATAATTGGCAATTTTGGGCTTCGCCGAGCTTACAACCGAAAGAAGCGAAGATTTTCCGACGTTCGGGAATCCGACAAGTCCTACGTCTGCAAGCATTTTCAGTTCTAGTGTAACGTCCATCTCCTCCCCTTTAAGTCCCGGCTTTGCAAAGCGCGGAATCTGTCGTGTCGGTGTTGCAAAATGGCGGTTACCCCATCCGCCGCGTCCGCCCTTCAGGGCGGTATACGGCTCACAGTCAGACATATCCTTGATTATACGCCCCGTTTGGGCATCTCTTATAACTGTTCCGGGGGGAACAAGGATTACCGTGTCCTCGCCATTCTTTCCGTGGAATTTTTCCGTACCGCCGTCTCCGCCATTTTCGGCTATGAACTTACGCTTGTAGCGAAAAGCAAGAAGCGTATTTGTCCCCTCGTCGATTTTAAAGATAATATTACCGCCGGTACCGCCGTCTCCGCCGGACGGACCGCCCTCGGCAACGTATTTCTCGCGGTGAAACGCGACACACCCGTTGCCGCCATTTCCCGCTTTTATGTGTATCGTGACGTTATCTATAAACATTGTTGTCCTCCTGAAATTATAGCTTGAATCCGAACGGCAGAAGCTGGGCAAGCGTGTATTCGCGCACTTCACCGTCCGCAGATGCGCAGTATATTTCCACGTTACCGAACTCCGATAACGCCTGACGGCAAATGCCGCACGGTGTTATATCTGCAGATTCACCCACACATGCAACTGCGAGAAATTTACGTTCCCCTGCCGCAAGTGCCGCGCCAAGCGCAACGCGCTCGGCACATGTGCCTGCGCCAAACGATGCGTTTTCAAAATTGCATCCCGTATATATCTTACCGCCTGACGTTAAAATCGCCGCGCCCACCTTGTATTTTGAATACGGCGCATACGCATTTTCGCGTGCGTTTTTTGCTGCTTCGATCAAAGCATTTTTAATATCGTTTTCCATCATTCACTCACCATTTTTACGAGTGTGTCCTCGTCGATAACGGCAACTCCAAGTGACTGCGCTTTGGTAAGCTTCGAGCCTGCATCACTTCCGGCAACCACATATGTCGTCTTTTTCGACACAGACGACGACACCTTGCCGCCATGCACTTCGATGAGCGCCGCCGCCTCGTCACGTTTCATTGTAGGAAGCGTGCCGGTGAGTACAAATGTCATACCGTCAAGCTTCTCGCTCTTTTGCTGTGACTCGTAAACGGTTACAATACCGTATTCCTTGAGCGCATCTATTATCTCGCGTGTCTTTGTATGAGAGAAGAAATCAACAACATACCGCGCAGTTATCTCACCAACATCCTCAACATCGCAGAGTGATTCCATATCCGCACAAAACAGAGCCTCAATGTCACCGAATTTCGCCGCAAGCACCTGCGCCGCCTTTGCGCCCACCTGTCGGATGCCAAGCGCATAGATAAGCCTTGCAAGTCCTGCCGATTTCGATGCTTCTATCGCGGCAATAAGATTTTCCGCGCTCTTTTTGCCCATACGTTCGAGTGGGATAAGCTGTTCTTCACTGAGAGTATAGAGGTCTGCGACAGTTTTAACGAGTCCCTCGGAATGAAGCAGCGCAAGCAGTGACTTACCTAGTCCGTCAATATCCATGGCGTCCTTGGAGGCGAAATGCTCAAGATTACGAAGAAGCTGCGCCGGGCATGCCGAGTTGGTACAGCGGTACGCCGCGCTTCCGGACTGCGTTTCATCGTCTGCATCCGCAACTATGCGCTCGCCGCAAGACGGACAAAATTCGGGCATATCGAAATACCGTTCACTTCCGTCTCGCTTTTCTTTTACGACAGATACCACCTCGGGTATTATATCTCCGGCTTTTCTGACAATAACCGTGTCCCCAAGCATAATATCGCGCTCGCGGATAAAATCGAGATTGTGAAGAGTTGCGCGAGATACCGTAGTACCGGCGAGCTGTACCGGCTCGAGCACCGCATTGGGCGTCAGCACGCCGGTTCTGCCCACCTGTATCACAATATCGTGAAGCTTTGTCGGCTTTTCCTCGGGGGGGTACTTATATGCTACCGCCCACTTCGGCGTGGACGTAGTTTCGCCTATCTCACTGCGCAGAGCAAGCGAATTAACCTTGATGACAGCGCCGTCTATGCCGTACGGAAGCCCCTCGCGTGCCTCGCCAATACGCTTTATTGCGTCGATGACTTCATCCGCTGTTTTCACAACTCTGTATTCGGGAAGCACCGTAAACCCGACCGATTTAAGCCAATCAAGACTTTCGCTGTGGGTTGTAAATTCCTTCGTGCCCGTCTGGTAATTAAAAACGAAAATATCAAGTCCACGCGATGCGGTTATTTTCGAATCAAGCTGACGGAGCGTTCCTGCCGCGGCATTACGAGGATTGGCGAACAGCGCCTCACCCTCTGCCTCACGGCGTTCATTGAGCTTTTCAAATTTTGCGCGAGACATATAGACCTCGCCGCGCACCTCAACATACGGCTCATCTGTATCTATAGTAAGCGGAATTGTCCGTATAGTACGAAGATTTTCTGTGATATCCTCACCGATTTTTCCGCCGCCGCGCGTTCCGCCGCGAATGAATTTGCCGTTTTCGTATACAAGCGCAACCGACAAGCCGTCTATTTTAGCTTCCACCGTAAACTCGCAGTCAGGATACGCAGATTTTATTCTTTCTACAAAAGCCCTTACCTCATCATAATCGAATACATCCGAAAGGCTTCCAAGGGGTATGTTGTGTACAAATTCCGGAAACTCTTTTACGGCTTCGCCGCCGACTCGCTTTGTCGGAGAATTTAGATCGGCAAGCTCGGGGTATTGCTCCTCGAGAGTGACAAGCTCGCGGAACATCATATCATAATCATAATCGGAGATCTCGGGCGCATCGAGCACATAGTAGAGGCGCGAATGATATTCGAGAAGACGCGCAAGCTCTGCCATGCGGGACGCCGCAACGTTCTGATTCATGTTAGATTCCCTCCGTATTAACAAGCAAAAATGTGATTAAATACATTATACCACAAAATTCCGATAAATAAAAGAGTTTTTTTAAATTTTTTCTTCAAATTCACAGAAAAATCATTGACTTTTTCCGAACAAGTTGGTACAATATAAGTTGATAAAGATCTTAATATGATCTTCAATATAAATATAGCTACATGAAAGGAACTCCATCATGAAAACCAAAGCAGTAAGAATTTACGGTGAAAATGACCTTCGTCTTGAGGAATTTGAGCTTCCCGAGATTGCTGATGACGAAGTGCTGGCGCACATTATATCAGACAGCCTTTGCATGTCCTCCCACAAGGCAGCAATGCAGGGCAGCGCACACAAGCGTATCCCCAACGACTGCGATGTAAACCCCATCATCCTCGGTCACGAG
>JAZRAB010000139.1:0-4275 GCA_045634345.1 Candidatus Flemingiibacterium sp.
TGGTTCCCCTCTGCATACGGCAGGCGGCGCGGAGCGCCGCGTGGAAGTTGCGACAATCGAAGCATTACACTCCCACGACAAACAATAATTTTACAGAAAATGAAACAGACCGAACAAAATGCGGTCTGTTTCGCTGTCATATATGGTGCTGTATAAATTATAGCGCTATTACCAAGCAGTCCAACCGCCGTCAACGATAATACTAGTGCCGGTTATAAAGGAGGATGCATCGGATGCAAGAAGGAGAACAGAGCCTGCCATTTCGTGATTTACGCCTGTTCTGCCGAGCATAGTCTTGCTTGCGAGAAGTTCATTAAATCCGTCATTATCTGCCTTTGATTTAGGATTCGGGAACGGTCCCGGGATTACACAGTTTACACGGATATCGTAAGGTGCTAATGCACCTGCTGCATATCGGGTCAACTGCTGAACACCGGCTTTACCGGCGCCATAGTTTGGTGGTTGTCTCTGATCGCTGTCACCGTAGATACGAAGATCGGGAGAGACAACTCCATACATTGAACCGTATGTAACGATTGATCCACCGCTTTCTTTCATGTAAGGCACGGCCTCACGTATGCAACGGAAGGTTGAACCAAGAGCTCCATCGATTCCCTTCATAAAAGTATCGTCACCCATATATTCAAGCTGGCTTTCCTTACCGAATCCTGCGCCAAAACTAGCACAGTGTACAAGAACGTCTATCTTGCCGTACTTGTCCCATACAGTCTTATAGCACTCTCTTACAGATTCAACCGAAGCAATATCAAGAGCAACAAACATATCGCCCTGAGCCTGTACAGCATTTTCCCAGCGCTCCTCAGATGCTCTAATATCTGCAACTACCACGGTAGCGCCGAAATCTTTAAGCGCCTTGACATTCTCCGAGCCTAAATAACCGGTACCGCCGGTTACGATACAAACCTTTCCGGTTAAATCAAATAGTTTCTTGTAATCCATAAAAAACCGCCTTTCTCTTTTTATTTTATTATAGCCCTTTTCGATTTTAAAATCAATTTTTTTATCAGCCATTTTAGGGATAAAATGGCTGAAACTCATAAATGTATAAAATAATCAGTTGACTTTATCGATAGATAGTGGTATAATTTTTACGTAGAATTAAGGAGGGATTATTATGCCATACTATGCACTTGATTTCCGTGTTGGAAACTTGACTTGTCAGCTTATAACAATCCAATCCGGAACTTATATCCCGCCTACATCTGCTACATATTATGAGCATTTTCATTCATACATAGAACTGCATTATGTGGAGAACGGTTCATGTGAATTTATATGTCATAAAAAGGTATTTAAGGTTAATCCCGGACAAGTGCTCATTATTCCACCAAGAATGTACCACCGAGAAATACGTACATCTGAAAATATAAAAAAAATGTCTATTCTCATAGACATATCCTGTCCGGAAAAAGCTTGCAGTGACGCGGATCTACTCTTTTACCAATCCTTTTTATCTGACGAAGCAATACTCGTATCTTCCGACAACTCCGAACTCACAGAAACGCTGCGACGTATGCGTGCTCTTTCAAGCTATACACAAGCTCAATACATAGAAAACGAAAAACTACGTGCGTTATGTAATTTGTTCCTCATTGATCTGTTTGAGCTGACACTCAACGGTAATAAAATAAAAAATGAAAAACCAACCTCTCCATCTTTTTCAGAAGAATACATAATTGATACCTTTTCCGCACACAAATACAAACCGGCTTCCTCAATCAGTGAACTCGCCAAAACACTGCACATCAGTGAACGCCAGCTGAACCGCACGATAAAGCAAAAATACAATATGAACTACAGAGATAAAATGAAAGAGCAACGCGTTGAGATAGCAACAGGATTTCTCTGTGGCACTGATAAAAGTATATGTGAAATTTCAGAGCTTCTCGGCTATAACAATACGTCTGCCTTCAGCGCATTCATAAAGAATGCCACAGGCAAAACACCGACACAGATACGCAAGGAAAATTTAAACCGCTAAAAGCATAGCCCTCCCGACATGACAGATTCAGAACTGCCAAGTCGGGAGGACTTTTATGTATTAATTTCAATCCGTGAACTGATACATCACATCAGAAAAGCTACTTCCGGAATACAGCATGATAACCATGTCGGGAGAAATTTCGAGAATATAATCGGTTACCGAGCCCTCGAAGCCCCGCAGATCTATCATATCGATTCTTGAAGCCGAGGTCGAGAGGAACGCGGTAAAAGGTAGTGCGAAGGAGTCCTTGATAATCAGAATGTGTTCGCCGCTGTCAATCAATTGATTGTAAATTATGAGATGTGAAAAATCAAATTCGAAGTAGGAGGCGTAGCGGTTTGCGGCAACATCCTCGGAATAGAGAACATGCTCTCTTACAAATACATCGCGGAATGTGCCTTCCCATGTAGGAACGGTTTTGGAATTGTTGGGGTTATAGACTTTATATGAGGTTTCAAAATCCGGTTCAAGGAATGTATAATCGTCAAGTCCCGTGGATTCTTGCCCGACACGACGTCCAATCGAGCCGAGAAATGATTCCGGCTGGGTTTCGCTGAGCCATTTTTCTTGATTGCATGGAGCGGTGTCAAGCGAAAGCCCATAGTTTTCGTTAAGGTATGAAACCGCATATCCGAACGCAGCAAACGCCGTCTGCGTCGTCCAGTGATGATCTGTACGATAGAACATGGTGCCGGGATCAACCTTCTCGTGAGCGAATTTTTCGGAAAGCGAGAGATAATCGACACCGCGTTCCTTTAACTGTCCTATCATGTCCGCGGCGTTGTCGTCACTGTAATAATCAATCCCGAGCGGATATTTGGTATAGCCGCCAATCTCTTTGACAGGTGCCTGCAAATACAGAAACGGTATATCTGCCTGCTTAAGTGTACCATTCAATTCTGCTATTGCATCCGCATACGGCGCGGCACTATTGCGTACTGTATTAAAGTGGAAATTATTTTCACTGTCTCTGATGAGATACTTGTAACCTGCGTCATCATAGACCGAGGTGCCTAGAAGGCGCTGTGTGGTACTGTAGAGTGAAAGAAAGCGGTCAAAGTTTACGAAGTTTTCGTTGAAAGTTTTTACAACCAGGTTTTTAAGACCGGTAGCTTCCGATTTATCCGAAAACAGCGTATCGCTGTTTTCAATCACCGTCACAACTCCGACTGTGCAGATGAATACTGTCAGAAGCACTGCTGTAATCGCGGTGGATAGGACTTTAGTTATTTTTGCAAGTTTTGTCATAATAATTCCCCCTCAGAATTGGAAATAAATGAAAGGGTTGTAATTGCTCATAAGCAAATAAGCGGTACAGATAAGAAACATCGCGCACATGATTATTGGATATATGATATCGCATGCAATGGCTGCCGCGGCAAAGCGCGAATCCTCGCGTAAGCTCTCCAGCTTCTTCTTGACAAAAGGAACAACCGGAGCTGAAAAGAGTATTGCGGCAATAAAATACACTGCCTTTTGACCTATGAACAGAAGCGCGGTGGTGTCGGTTCCGCCAGGACGGCCGATTCCGAACATTACACCAAAGTAATCAATGGCAAGGCTGATATTTTCCGCGCGGAAAAGCACCCATCCAAGTAAAACGGTAAACATTGCATACAACCATCCGGGGAGCTTTTTATAAAACGGAAGTGCATCAGCAAGCTTTAACTGCTTTGAAAACAGAAGCTTTTCAGCAGTGAGGAATATGAAGAACCATACACCCCAGAAAAGGAAATTCCACTGAGCGCCATGCCACACGCCGGTTAATATCCAAACCATTCCGAGATTAAAAATAAGACGCGCCTTGGTGCTCACCCGCGAGCCGCCGAGCGGAATATACACATAATCGCGGAACCACGTGCCGAGTGAGATGTGCCATCTGCGCCAAAATTCAGTGACGCTCGCAGATATGTAGGGATAGTTGAAGTTTTCTTCAAAGGTGAACCCGAACATTTTACCAAGACCTATCGCCATATCCGAATAGCCGGAAAAGTCGTAATAAATCTGAAACGCATAGGCAAGTGCTCCAACCCATGCCATGGCAGTGTAAAGTTCCCCCGAGGCATTAAGTTCAAATGCTCTGTCGGCCACAAAGCCCATTTGATTTGAGAGCATTACTTTCTTAAGAAGTCCAACAAGAAAGCGGCAGAATCCGGTGTGGAAAGACTGCCAGGATTCGCGGCGATAACGTATCTGCTCTGCAACAGTTTCATATCGAACAATAGGACCTGCGATAAGTTGGGGGAACAGCGCAACGTAAAGCGCAAGGT
>JAZRAB010000140.1:0-3713 GCA_045634345.1 Candidatus Flemingiibacterium sp.
GTAGCCTTTGAGCGCAGAGGTTAGATAAGTAGCCGCATCAGCGGAATCAAGCTGACCGAAGAATGGGCAAGCCGAACAGAGATCGACGGTGAACTCGGTGCGCTTGATGACGGCGGAACCGGAACTCTTCCGCGCCTCAGCGTTTGGACGGTCGATAACCTCTTTGGCGAGGTTGAGGTCGAGGCGAAGATAGGCGACAAGGAGGTCGCTCTGCTGTCGAACGAGGGCGGAAATTATAAGTTTGATACCCCCTCGGAGTGCAAGTACACCCTGACCGTCATTCTCCCGATGGGAGCGGAGCTTTTCGTCAACGGCAAGGCGATAGCCGCCGACAATAAAACCGCGGCGACCGCCGAGGACATTGCCTACGGCTTCACCGCACTTGGCAGATACGAGGTTTCCGAGCTCGGAGTTATCGAGGGCGCGGTCCCGAATTTTGATAAATACGTTCTCACGGGTTACCTTGCCGAGCCGAACGTGACTGCAAAAATGGGCGGCATCGAGCTTCCTTTGGCGGGCAAGAGCGTTTCGGGATATGAAATGAGATGTGATTTCGATTTCAGCGCGGGCGACGTTTTCGATGCCGAGCGCATTGCGGCGGCTGAAAAGTTTGCCGAAAGCTATCTTGCATACATCTGCGGCGGCGGTGCATGGAACAATGCCGCGAACGAAAAGGCTTTCAACGATAATTACAACGCCATCAAGGCGCAGATGATCGAGGGTACGGCGGGCTACGTCGGCGTAATGGAATCCTACCGCGACGTCAACTTGATGCCCAAATACGACTCCTTCACCGTCGATTCAAAGACCGCGACCGATCTTGTCGCCTACACCGAAAAGAGCCTCTCCTGCCGTGTTGAATTCAGCGTAACGCGCACACGTACCGTTGACGGCACAGAGCAGACAGATACACTCGCGGGAAGCATCAGCGTTCTTCAAGTCCTCTATAAGGGTGAATGGAGAGTATGGAGCTTTGTGTATTCTCCTTTGGAGAGCAGTGGACAGTGAAATAAGCGTTTTTGTTTAACATAACCAAAACAGAATAATCAAAATTGTGCAATAATACAAAATAGCAAGTCGGGAAAAAGTATTTCTTGACTTGCTTTTTTGTTTATGATAAAATAAAATTAGGGTAATTTTCATAAAAGTGTAACCAAAGTGGATTTTTAGTGTCTATATAAGTGAGAGGTAACCGAAAAGGAGGTAAAGTCTATGAAAAAAATATTGTCAACCATCCTTGTCCTCGCCTTTGTTTGGGCTGCCTTGAGTGCAATTGCGCCAAGTATTTCGGCAAAGAGCGGGACGATCAGCGAGAGGGAAGCAAGAGAATTGGTGGAAAGAGCATATCAGTTTTTCTGTGATGCCAGAGTAGATGACTGGGACGATAATCTTGTTGATTACAAATCCGAGGATATATGTGAGATTTACATCTCGCATATTGACGAAACGCTGATTTACAGACCGGTGGATGAGTCCAAGCTTCCCGGCGGATCGTATTCCGCAATGCGCGGGGCGGCGAAAGAAATCTATACCGAGAAAATCGCGGAACGCGCTTATCAGTTCTCGGGCGCAAGTCCGGGCGGCGTGACCCATGATTTGCCGATGTATCATATTGCGGAAAGCGGAAAGGTTTACGGATACGGGCTTCAAGAGAATTCTTCACATAATTTATATATTTATACACCGAGCCTTCAATACAATAGATTTTCAGAAGGAGAGGTTCAGCTGTGTATTATTTCGGGGGATTCAAAAAGTGCGACTGCGCTCATAACAATGAGCTTTTATTGGGCGGACGGTCCACGTTCTTCATTCTGTGAAGCAGTAGAATGCAAATTTGAAAAAACAGCGCGCGGTTGGAGAATTGCGGAATCCGAATTCAGTTTACTTTTGTCTTCGTCAAAAACCGTACTTGATGATTACCGCAAGGCTAATCCCGAAAAAGTCAATCCCGAGGTTCTGAAGCTTACGGATGCCGAGGCAAAGGATACCATTGACGAAACTGTAATGGATTATATGATCGAAATGTATTGCGGTTACTACGAAAGCTATCTTGATTACGTAAAGCACGAACAGAAGGAAGCCAAGGTGATAGTAAAAGAGATCACAGCTTCCGATGGCTCAAAGCGTACCGTGAAGTATGTCGAGAATATCGGAATAGATGATTATGCGGCGTTTTATTTTACCGATGACGTTGCGGAATCCTTTATGACAAAAGCATACCACGACAATTCGCTCGATATGTTTATAACCGAAGGCGGTACGGAATATCTGGCGTATATCGACGGTGCTGATGACCTTTCGTTTGTGTATGACCCGAATGATGTTGTCGTTGAGGTCGTGGAATCCACGGACAAGGAAGCAACCGCACGCGTATATTGCGGCTTGAAAAAGGACGGCAAGGTTATTCCGATATACGTTGAATGCAAATTTGAAAAGAATGAAAGAAACTCGCGATGGTTTATTTCAGAATCAGCCTTCGTCGATATGCTTACCTCTGCCGATGGCTTTGAATACACCGTCGGCGAGGCACCGAAAACCGGTGACGCGGCATATAATACCATCGCCCTCTGCCTCGGTGGAATATCGATAATTATATCGGCGCTCTGCCTTGTCCACCGCAAAAGAGAGATACTTTAACTTTTACCAAGAAAGGACGGTAAAACAATGAAAAAGATTTTATCACTAATTTTAGCCCTCACCTTCTGCTTTGCCGCCTTTTCGGCACTCGCACCGACTGTTTCGGCTGCCGATGCGGAGTTTACACAGAAAGATGCAAAAGCTCTGATCGATGCGGCGGTTGAATCTCGTGAGCTATTATCCGAGTATTATCCCAACCACATGCGTTATGTTCAAGGCGCACCGTTTGAGCTTGGGTATAAGATCGATTGGAAAGAGCTGTACGTTCCTGTCGCGGGGCAGAAGTTCGGTCAGCTTTACGTTACTCTTATGGATCACCTTCTCCCCGGCGGTTCGTATGAAGGATTCCTTGCCGATACGCGCAGCATCTTCACCGAAAGCGTTGCGAAAAGATACTGCTCGGAGTATTATCATAATAATGATCTCGGTTTGTTTATGACGGAAAACGGAGTGCGATATATCGCGGCGTATACTGCTATAGTGCCCATCGGTTTCAGATATGATCCGGAAAAAGCTGTTATCGATATGATCGAGGTTACCGAAAACACTGCAACGGCAAAGGTATATTGCTACGATTATGTCGGTATCGGACCCGATAGGTATGATTTTTTCGTTGAGTGCAAATTCGTGAAAACCGATGACGGATGGCGCATCGGTGAATCGAATTTTGCAGATATGTTGTGTTCTTTCAGCGAATATAACTATACTATCGTCAATGCACCGGACACAGGTGATGATATCTTCGATACCCTCGCCCTCTGCCTCGGCGGAATGGCGATCGTTATTTCCGTGGTTTGCTTTGCGCGACGTAGGAGAATAGAAGAATAAATATACAAAAATCAAGCCGCGAGGCTTGATTTTTGCTTTATATGAAACTTTTTGTTGGTAATGACTTGCAAATTCGATCAATTTGTTGTATAATGTTATATGTATAAGCAGATTCGTCTGCAATCTATTTTTGAAATTGTGAGGCACTATTATGAGCGAAGTTAAAAACGTACAGAAAACAGGCTGCGCCGTCATCGGCTACGGCGGAATGGGCGGCTGGCACACCAGATATATTCTTGAAAGCGACG
>JAZRAB010000141.1:0-2316 GCA_045634345.1 Candidatus Flemingiibacterium sp.
TCCGCCGTACTGACTTATAATAATCTGAGCAAGGCGGGGGTTGGGATTTTTAACCTTTATCGGGTATTGAAGTTTTTTCTCATATATCCACATGCTTAGCAGTCTCCTCCTGTAACATTAGCCTCAAGCTCCCATGGCCACGGATCGTCAACCCAGTGCCATACTCTGCCACCGGTGCATCCGCCAACATTTCCGCCGCGCGCAGTTCCGCCAAGACCGCCTTCACAACCGCATCCACTGCCATTGTTGCCTTTTGCATCAGCCGTGTTGCATGCGTAGTTACATTTGTCCCCTGATACCGCGCAAAGCTGTCTATATGCCGCAAGAGCGCGTTCATCATTTGGATGCGTGTCAAGGTAGAGACGCAGTTCCCAAGCCGCAAATGGGAGAGCGTATTCATTCATAGAACCTTGTTTCATCATCTCTTACCTCCTGTCACTGTCCAGCCGCAGAAAGGTTTGTCAAGCTCGGGATAGAGCGTACCGCGATCAAGTGCCATCTCGGGTTGATACATATTGTCAAGCCGCTGCCAGCGCACATACGCCATCGCAAGCGGGAAATTATCAGTAATACGGGCATCCGCCATCGGATGCATATCTTTCTCTGTCAAAATGACCATCCTCTTTCTTTTTACTTGACGGCATAGTTTGCCGTCTGATATCAGTATATGAGGATTGAGCGGAGAGGTTAAAGTGAAAGCAGATTAATATCATCTAGGGCGGATTTATAGGTGTCACGGGCTGTGCGGAGCTTATCGACCTCGGCAACGGTCTTGTAATTTTCGTTTACAGCTGTGTCGAACTCGGTCTTTTTATCGGCAGGTATCTCGATGCCGAGCTCTTTCAGGATTTCGTGTATGTTTTTCATCGTGCTATCCTTTCTGCGTGATTTTTATACCGCTTCGCCTGCGGTTGAAATTTAGTCGGGTACCGCCCGACACGGAGATATAAAAACAGCACCTCACGGCGTAATCGTCGTGTCGGTGCTGTAGTTATTAAGTTTTTGGTGCATAAGAAAACCGCCTCGGGTTGAGACGGTTTTAAGTATTAACAGTTAATAAATATGCATATCTTCTCGGCGCTCTTTTTTTATAGCAGCGTTTAAGCCATCAATCGCATCGATAAGCTCTTCTGGGGCGTTTTCCTTTGGAATATAAAATTTCGTTTCCGGGTCAACATCATAATACCCTATATATTTTCGCAACACAAGAATTCGTTTATCAAATCTCATCTTCCTAACGCCTCCTCCCAAATATAATCAGCCAACTCTGAATTAGAGCCATGCCGCATAGCATTTATTTCTGCAATTATTTCATCACGATAAAGCGCATACGCCGATATATTATCAGAAACATATTCTTCATAGCATTGGTTGGTATTTTGTGACAATTCCGTAATAACATTTTGGATGTTTAAAAGTGCTTTCCTATTACGCTTCGCAAAAACATGCCCCATCTCGTGATCAATAATATTACGATAGTCAGTTCCTTTAGTAAAGAATCTTTCGTTCACGAGTTTTGCGTACTCATTTTTCATATATTCTGTATCATCGTACATGAAACGATTGAGCGTAATTGTGCGTCCTTTAACCATCGCAAAAGTTTCAGTATCAATTCGTCCCGATTCATCGAGTATATCTGCGTATCTTAAGATTATTATATCATCTTTACCTCGATTTGTCAACTCTAAAGCATTATTTTTTATTCGTTGAAGCACATCGTCGAGTACAGAAGGAGCGCCGCAATATTTTTCAAATCCGCCATATTTCCCGTCGCTTTCAGATAATTTTACACCAACCAGATTTGCTTTATCTAAAAATAGTTGCAATTGCTTTGGTGTAATAACACTACCTACATTTCTTCGGTCAATATATCCTTTAGGCAAGTTAGCGCGTGCATGATATGCTTGTTCTGCTACCCACTTTCCCGTGCCAACACTGCCAAGCCCATCTATCATAACGCGCTCGCGCTGTTCACGCAGTCCCATAGCTTTTGAGAAACGTGTGTATTCCTGGCTCACAGCTCGATACGATGCTCGTTCAAGGATTATATCATCCTCATCCGCTCCGCCGTCCTCAAGTGCCTTTATGCTCGCTCTGCGCGCCCTCATAGTGCGTTCAAGTTCTCGCTGTCGCTGTGTAGGGAAAAAGAAAAAACCGCTACCGAAGTAGCGGTTGAAATGTTCATTGAGAACCGAATAAGGGGTTGGAGTAAAAGGAACTGTTACGAAACCCAAGTTTATAGAACAAACTTGAAGTTCAAGCCCTCGGTCTATTAGTATCGATCAGCTGAACACATTACTGTGCTTACACCTTCGA
>JAZRAB010000142.1:0-16972 GCA_045634345.1 Candidatus Flemingiibacterium sp.
CTTCGCCGACTTGCTATAAAGTTCGGCAAAGCCGAACTTATACGCAGGTCACACAGTGACCTGCTGCCGATTAGCGTGCTCCCCCTCCACCTCCTCAAGCCTCGGCTGAGCCGAGCCAAGGAGGGGAGTGCAGAGGGGAACCTGCGGATCGGCGTTTGAGAGCAGATGGTTCCCCTCTGCAATACCGGCAGGCGGTGCTGCGCACCGCGCGGGAGCACCAATGCTCGGAGTGACAAACTCACCGATAAACTCATTTTATCACACATATTTGTAAAATTCAAAAAAATTTCCCTAAAGGTATTGCAATTTCAGGAAAGTTGTGATATACTATTATTGTAAGATAGTATGAATAAAGGAGAGTGGGTTGACAAAGCCCACTCTTAATTTATGTTTTTGTGAACGGAGAAGAAGCGTGAAACAAAAAAAATCATCAAAAAATGTGGTCGCTGTCGTTACCGAGGCGCTGAAGCCGACTATCAATGAGCTTGGCTACGACGTTTGGGACATCGAGTATGTCAAGGAGGGCGCGGATTGGTTCCTGCGTTTTACCATTGACTGCGAAAAGGGTATCGACATCAACGACTGCGAAAAGGTTCACCGCACCATCGATCCGATGCTCGATGAGCTTGATCCTATTGAGGACGCCTATCATCTTGAGGTCTCATCTCCCGGGCTTGAACGCACTGTAAAGTACGATTGGCACTATGCGGCGTGTATCGGCGAAAAGCTGGAGCTTCGTCTTTTTGCTCCGCTCGAAGCACGTCCCGGTACGAAGTCGCTTGTCGGTATTCTTAAAGGGTATGAGGACAAAAAAATCACCCTTGAAATTGACGGAGAAGATTTCGTTATTCCCCATGAAGCGGTCTCAAAAGCAAAGACCGTATATGATTTTTAACTATATTTCAGAAAGGCTTGGTTATAAAAAATGAACTCCGAATTATTTGAAGCGCTCGAACTGCTCGAAAAGGAAAAGGGCATCGGCGTTGACTACATGCTTGAGCGCGTGGAAGCCGCTCTCATCAGTGCATATAAGCGTGACCGCAACGGTCTTGCAAATGTGCGTGTTGACATCAACAAGGAAAAGCGTTCCATCCGCATGTTTGAGCAGAAGAACATTGTAGAAGAGGTTGTTGACGAGGAGCAGGAAATCTCGCTCGAGGACGCACGCAAGGTAAACAAGAGATATTCTCTTGGCGGTGTCTGCGAGACTGAACTGAAGCCAAAGAACTTCAGAAGACTCTCCGCACAGACCGCAAAGCAGGTCATCATTCAGGGTATCCGCGAGGCGGAGCGCTCCATGATGATTAAGGAATATGAGTCGAAGAAAGAGGAAATCATCACCGCTATCGTTGATAAGGTCGATCCCGAAAACGAGGACGTGCTCGTTGATACCGGAACAAGCAAGGTATATCTTAAGAAGCTTGATCAGATTCCCGGTGAGCATTTTAATGTCGGCGACCGTATCAAGGTATTTGTTACCGAGGTTATGAAGGAAACTCTCCGCGGACCGCTCGTTTCTCTTTCGCGTACAGCACCGGGACTCGTAAAGCGTCTTTTTGAGCTTGAGATTCCCGAAATTCAGGATGGCACCGTTGTTATTATGTCCATCACCCGTGAGGCAGGATCGCGTACTAAGATGGCTGTCATGAGCCGTGATGAAAATGTAGATCCTATCGGTGCGTGCATCGGTAACCGCGGTATGCGTATACAGTCGATAACTAATGAGCTTCGCGGCGAAAAGATCGATATTATCAAGTACAGCGAGGATCCCGTTGAATACATCAGCGCAGCTCTCTCGCCCGCAACCGTTAAGGAAGTCGTGCTCGACTCCGAAAAATCCTGCCGCGTAGTCGTTGATGCTGACCAGCTCTCGCTCGCTATCGGTAAGGAAGGTCAGAACGCACGTCTTGCCGCACGTCTCACCGGCTTTAAGATCGATATAAAGACACGTGAGGTTCTTGAGATGGAAGAAGCCGCAAAGCAGGCGTGTATTGATTCGGCAGACGAAGAATCAGTCGAAATCTGACCGTGATAATCAAAATGAAAAACAACTAACGGTATTCGGTGACTATATATTAATGTGAGCACCGAATATGATACAAATACGGGAGGACGTATTTTGCAGGAAAATATTCAGGCAAGACCCAAGAAAAAAATCCCGGAGCGTAAATGCCTCGGATGCAATACCTCAAAGCCCAAGACAGAGCTTGCGCGTGTGGTACGCGCCCCCGACGGTACGGTATCACTTGATCTGACCGGTAAGAAATCGGGACGCGGCGCATATGTGTGCAAGAGCGTTGAGTGCCTTAAAAAATGCAGAAAACGCAGATGCATTGAACGTGCGCTTGAGGTGGAGATTCCCGATGAGGTTTATACCGCGATAGAGGGGGAGCTTGCTGAAAATGAGTGATTTTAACGATAATGGCTGTGTATATACTCTGCGCGAGGGTGCCGAGCAAAAGCTGCTCGGACTGCTTGGGTTTGCTGCAAGAGCACGCAAGCTCGTATGCGGAACAGACCTTTGCAGGGACGAAGTGCGGCGTGGGAAATTACCGCTCGTGCTTGTGGCAAGCGATGCATCAGCCAACACAAAAAAGAGAATAGCGGATGCCTGTAAATACTACGGTGCAGATATGTGTACCATCCCAACAACCGCCGCCGAGCTTTCACAGAGGATCGGCAAGGTCGGGAGTATCGCAGTTATCGGAGTTACCGATATGAATTTTGTAAACGGTATTGCGGCTTATTTTGAGCCGACATCACATTGATATTACCGCATCGAAAGGATGATTGATAGAATATGGCAGCAACCCAGAAGAATCAAACAAAAATAAGCAGTCTTGCCAAGGATCTCGGAATCAAAAATAAGGAGATTCTTGACGTGCTTGCCGAAAACGGTCTTGACGGCAAATCTCATTCGGCGGCTCTTGATCCCGAAGAATGGGGTTTGGTAATGGATGCGCTTACACAGCGTACACAGGTGGAGAGCATAGGCGATTATCTCGACAAGAAGGTTATTATCCCCTATGAGGCTCCCAAGAAGGAGACTCCTAAAACCGCTTCAAAAACGGAGGAGGTAAAACCGGAAGAACCGAAAGCCGAGCCGAAGGCAGAGCAGGCGAAGCCTGCAGCTAAAAAGGCAGCCGCAAAACCCGAAAAATCTGCAGACACGAAGGCAGAGGCACCCAAGGTAGAGAGCGCAAAGGCAGAATCGTCTAAGGCGGAAAGTCAGAAAGCTGACACTATAAAAGCCGAAGCGCCAAAAGCCGATGCTCCAAAGACGGAAGCACCCAAGCCGCGTGAAGACAATCGCGCACCTCAGGGCGCACCTATGAACCGCGATGGCGCACGTCCTCAGAATGGTGAGCGCCGTGACTTCCAGAACCGCGATTTCCAGCGAAACGACAATCGCGGAGACCGTCCTATGCAGGGCGGACGTCCTCAGGGCGCACCTATGAACCGCGACGGTGCACGCCCACAGAGTGGTGAGCGCCGTGACTTCCAGAACCGCGATTTCCAGAGAAACGACAATCGCGGAGGGCAGGGTGGATTCCAGAGAAACGATAACCGCTCGCAGGGGTTCGGCGGAGGATTCAAGGATAAGGATTCCGGAAACGAGCGCCGTCAGCCTGCATCCAAGCGCGAACCGGTTCATACCTATACACGCGGTCAGAATGCCGCGAAGAATACGGGCGAGAGCCGTATCGTCGATATGCGTACTACCACTGTCGATCTCGATAAATACGATGAGCGTCTTGAAAACCTCGCCGCTGACACCGGCATGGACGGACGCGCACAAAAGCAGAAATTAAAGAAGCAGAACACTCGTGATTTCCACTCCCAGCGTGAAAAAGAGCGCATGGCAATGGAGAAGATGCGCAAGCAGGGAATCGAGCGCGCGAAGAAGCAGCCGCTTCAGATCACCGTTCCTGATGAGATAAGTGTCGGCGAGCTTGCTTCCCGCCTTAAGATTACCGCAGGCGAGGTTATCAAGAAGCTGATGATGCTCGGCGTAATGGCTTCCGTAAACGAGGTTATCGACTACGATACAGCATATCTCGTTGCAGATGAGCTTGGCGCAAAGGTTACAAAGGAAGTCGTTATTACAATAGAAGAAAAGCTGTTCGATGAAGCAGAGGACAGCGCGGATAATCTTGAGCCTCGCAGTCCCGTTGTCTGCGTAATGGGTCACGTTGACCACGGTAAGACGTCGCTTCTCGATGCTATCCGCCACACTAACGTAACATCCGGCGAGGCGGGCGGTATTACGCAGGCGATCGGTGCGTACCGCGTGAACATCAACGGACGCGATATCACATTCCTTGATACCCCCGGTCACGAGGCGTTCACCGCAATGCGTGCGCGCGGAGCAAAATCTACAGATATAGCGATACTCGTTGTTGCAGCGGATGACGGTATCATGCCGCAGACGGTTGAGGCTATCAACCATGCAAAGGCTGCAGGCATTGACAGCATTGTTGCGATAAATAAGATGGATAAGCCCACCGCAAATCCTGACAACGTCAAGCAGGAGCTTACACAGTACGAGCTTGTTCCCGAGGAATGGGGCGGAGACGTTATCTGCGTACCCGTTTCGGCACTCACCAAGATGGGCATCGACGATCTGCTTGAAAATGTACTTCTCGTTGCCGATATGAAGGAGCTTAAGGCTAATCCCAACCGCCGTGCAAAGGGTCTCATTATCGAAGCAAAGCTCGATAAGGGACGCGGACCGGTTGCTACGGTTCTCGTACAGAACGGTACGCTCAATGCAGGCGATATCGTCATCGCGGGCACGTCGGTAGGACGTGTACGTGCGATGACCGACGATAAGGGCAGAACGGTTAAGACCGCAGGCCCGTCCGTGCCGGTTGAGATTATCGGTCTTGCCGAGGTTCCCGAGGCAGGCGATGAATTTGCCGCAGTTGAAGACGAGCGCATGGCACGCGAGCTTGCCGAACAGCGTCGTGCAAAGGCAAAGGATGAGCAATTCAAGGCTAATGCCAAGGTCAACCTCAACGACCTCTTTGCACAGATCAGCGAGGGCGTTAAGGATCTTAATATCATCGTCAAAGCGGATGTCGGCGGCTCTGCCGAGGCTGTCAAGCAGTCTCTGCAGAAGCTTACAAACGAGGAAGTTCGCGTAAACATCATTCACACCGCAGTCGGAGGTATCACAGAGGGCGATGTAATGCTCGCGGCGGCATCCAATGCGCTGATTGTCGGCTTCAATGTACGTCCTGACAAGACTGCAATCGATAAGGCAGAGAGGGAATCGGTCGAAATACGTACCTACCGTATCATCTATGAGTGCATCGAGGAAGTCGAAGCGGCTATGAAGGGTATGCTCGCTCCCAAGTTCAAGGAGGTCGTGCTCGGTCACGCCGAGGTGCGCCAGACCATCCATGTACCGAACGTCGGCACTATTGCAGGCTCGTATGTTCAGGACGGTAAGGTATCGCGTAACGCACAGATCCGCGTAGTCCGCGACGGCGTTGTGATATTCGAGGATAAGATCTCCTCGCTCAAGCGTGTCAAGGATGTTGCGAAGGAAGTCGCACAGGGCTTTGAGTGCGGTATCGGTCTCGAACGCTTCAACGATATCAAGGAAGGCGACGTTCTCGAAGCCTTCATCATGGAAGAAGTTAAACCGCAGTAATATGAACGAGTGCTGTCCCTGTGGGACAGCACTCGTTCATATTTATATGTTCCTATGTAAATTATTTATTCCGGCAAATATGTTTACTCTAAATTGTAAACGCTAACAGTTTATTCATATATATGTGGTATACTTATTCTATCTATTTATGGGGGTGGGGGTTGTGAGAGAATTTATGCGCCGTATCGTGTTGTCATGGCTCTTTGCGGTGCTTGTTGAATATATCATTCTTCCAGCAGGTCTACGTGATCTGTCGGGACTTGACGGTCTTGCCGAAATGTCCCTTTTGCGCGTTGTTAGCATTACCGCCATTTGTATCGGTTTGCTTTTTTGCTTGGCGCGTTTTAAGGATACAGCCGTAGTCGAGAGGTGCGGCATAGCCGTAATTTTTGCGGTGCTTGCTACGGTTTCTTTGCATGCGTCGTTTTCATGGGCGTTTTTGGCTGTATGCATTGTAGTCGAGGCGGCTCTTGTTACATATTCTGTTTTAGGCTGGAACCATTCGCAGACAGCTGCGGCAGAGCAGAGTAAGGCGCATAAGATTTTCGCATGGATAACTGCCGGACTTGCAGTCTGCTTTTTCCTGTTTCTCGGAATTTGCACAGCGGCGAGAATATACAGCTTCAGCACGCCGACCTACGATTTCGGCATCTTCGCGCAGATGTTCCATCATATGAAAGAATCGGGGCTGCCTCTGACAACGGTGGAACGTGACGGACTTCTCTCACATCTTCATGTTCACATGTCCCCGATATGGTACCTTCTTCTGCCGTTTTACATGCTTGTACCTCTGCCGGCAACTTTGAATGTGATGCAGGCGGCGGTCATGGCATCTGCGGTCATTCCGCTTTGGAAGCTCGGAAAACGGCACGGGTTGTCGGACGTCCAGCGAATGCTTGTGTGTACGGTGCTGTTACTGTACCCCGCATTTTCGGGTGCCGCGATTCATGACATACACGAAAACTGTTTTCTCACACCTTTAATACTGTGGCTGTTTTACGGCGTCGATAAAAAAAGCATACCGATAATAGCGGTATCGGCGCTTCTTACGTTGACGGTAAAAGAGGATGCAGCTGTATATGTTGCGTTGATTGCTATTTGGCTGATAGTCAAAACGCTGCTGCGCTTTGATAAATCGAAGCTCCGTGAGCTGTTTGTCGGTGTTATACTGCTTGCGGCATCTGTGGGGTATTTCTTCATTGTCACAGGCTTCCTTGCTAATATAGGCGATGGAGTTATGACCTACCGCTATAAAAATTTCATGTACGACGGCTCATCCTCACTCATTACTGTTATCAAATCTGTACTGCTGAATCCGATGAAAGCGATATTTGAGTGTGTGGATGCAGAGAAACTGTATTTTATTATGATGACACTGCTCCCACTTCTCGGTCTGCCGCTTCTGACGCGCAGATATGAGCGTTATATATTGCTGATACCGTACATTTTGGTGAATCTGATGTCCGATTATGTATATCAGCACGATATTTTCTATCAGTACACCTTCGGTTCGACTGCATTTCTTATATATTTGACAATGGTGAATGCTGCGGATATTAGAATCGACAAAAAGCGAGTCGTATGCCTTATTACAGCGCTTGCAGTAAGTGTCGGATGCTTTGGTGCGGTAATAGTGCCAAAGGCAATAAGATATCCCACATACTGCAGTAGATATTCCGACTTTTATCAAAGTTTAAGAGACACACTCTCGCTTATTCCCGAGGATGCCTCAGTTACTTCAACCACATTCTACACCACGTTTTTGTCACAGAGAGATGTGCTTTATGATATCGGGTATGTTTCAAATGAGCACCTGCTTGAAACTGAGTATGTAGTACTCAATGTCACAGCGCACAGTGAATACAGAAAATATGCCGATCCGGGAATGCAGAACGGATTTGACAAGGTCGTGGAGATTCTTGAGTCAAACGGATACCAGCCCTATGCAGAGCTTGACGCTGTGCTTATCATATATAAGAAGCAATAAACAAAACAGAGAGATGTATTTTAACATCTCTCTGTTTTCTATCTTTCGAGGAACTCACGTATACAGCGCTCTACCTCTTCAACCTCTGCGCGAAGTCCGCGCGCGGAAACGCGAATGGCACCGTTGCCGAGTATGATAAGCTGTTCCTGTGCATCCGAGGTTGCAACACGGACACGGTGGTTTTTCGACAGCTCTTTTGAGACTTTTTCAATATAGGTATCGGCGGTTTCGGCTTCCTTGGTGTAAACGACGGTTAGACTGTTTACTCGCTCGGTGTCGCCGTGACTTCTCTTGACCTTGTATGCATCGAAAACAACAATAACCTCGCAGCCCCGAAAACCGCGGTAATTGCAAAGGCGGTCGATGAGCGTATTTCTCGCAATGTCAAGGCTCTTTTCTTCGGCGAGCAGACGAAGGTCGTCCCAAGCATAGATGATATTGTACCCATCAACGAGCAGATACTCCGAGCCGCTGTAGCTTCGTGCGGCAGGGACAGAACGCTTTTTAGGTGTCGGGACTGCCGATTTTACTCTAGGCTCGTTGAAATTCCGCTTCTTTATCTGACCGTACGTGCGCTCGAAAATACGCATAAGCTCGTCGTCAGTCGCAACAGCGCGCAGGTATCTCTCGGCGCGGTCTTCGGCTTCATCAGCGCCCGGCGTGACAAGCTCCACTCCGCTGTCGATATGCTTGTGCGCCCATACCTCGTCCCATTTTACAACAAATCCTGCACCGTGCTCGCAGAAGACCGAGTCTGCGGGATTTTCCGTGTCGCGGTCAGCATCGTAGCCAATCTCTGCGATAACCGTGTCGGGCTCGGTCGCTTCCTCGTAGCCTCGCAGGGAAGTGAAGAGCTTGCCCGTGCCCTTGGTATACCCAATCAGCTCACGGTGATATGTGCGCATTTTTGAAGCCGGCACCGCACCGGTGAGCACCATGCAGTCCGGCATGGTTTCCGGCTCACCAAATTTGCCGCCCATCTGGGTTATGTCTGTCATTGCACGCCCGATGTTTTCGGCAGGCACCTCAAGTCTGAAGTCGTACCACGGCTCAAGCAGGACAGATTCGGCGGAACGAAGTCCTTGACGGAGCGCACGCCATGTAGCTTGACGGAAGTCGCCGCCCTCGGTATGCTTTGGGTGCGCACGACCTGCAATGAGGGTTATTTTCATGTCGGTTATCGGCGAGCCTGTCAGCGGGCCGATATGCGTCTTTTCGTAAAGGTGCGAGAGAACAAGCCGCTTGAAATTTCCGGGCAAATCACATTCGCCGTCAACGGCGAATTTTAATCCCTCACCGCGTGGGAGCGGTTCGAGAAGCAGCTGTACCTCGGCATAGTGGCGAAGCGGCTCATAGTGACCGACACCCACTACGGCAGAGCGTATTGTCTCCTTATACGATATGCTTCCGTCGCTGAACGTGACGTTCATATTAAAGCGCTCCGCTATCATGCGTGTCAAGACTTCAAGCTGTACCTCTCCCATAATGCCGAAGTATATCTCACCGCGGCGTTCATTGTACATGATGTGAAGCGCCGGCTCTTCCGCTTCAAGCTCGCGGAATTTTATAAGCGCTGTGTGGGTATCGACTCCGTCCGGAAGGTCAACACGGTAGGACAGAACCGGTTCGAGATGCGCCGCGCCTGAGTCCTTTTCAACTCCAAGTCCTTGCCCCGGGTAAGCGCAGGATATGCCGGTTATGGCACATACAGTGCCTGCGTCGGCCTCGGTCACGGTCTTGTATTTTTCACCGGAATAAATCCGTATACCGTTTACCTTTTCACTCCATGTACTGCCGTCGGGGAGTACTCCGGAGAGGGTGTCTTTTACTTTGAGCGTGCCGCCGGTTATCTTTATATGCGCAATCTTATCGGATTTGTCCTGCGTTATCTTATATACCCTTGCACCGAAGGTCTCACCGTATTCCGGTGGCTTAACATATTTTGCGATGCCGTCGAGAAGAATATTTACACCGTCCCCTCGAAGTGCCGAGCCGAAAAAGCAGGGGAACAGCCGTCTTTTCAGGACGGCATTTTGTATGTCCGAATCACGGAAGCCGTCACCCGCAATAAAGCTTTCCATAAGCGGCTCATCGCACATGGCAAGCTCATCCGCAAAGCTGTCGAGCGTCATGGCGTTAAAGTCAACACAGCCGTCTCCGAGCTTATATTTAAGCTCATCCATAAGCTCGCGGTGGGAGAGCGCGGTGATATCCATTTTGTTAATGAATATGACGGTTGGAATCGAATAGCTCTCAAGCAGACGCCAAAGGGTTGACGTATGGCTTTGCACGCCGTCCGTACCGCTTATTACGAGCAGAGCGCAGTCAATGACGCGCAGAACGCGCTCGGTTTCGGGCGAAAAGTCAACGTGCCCCGGCGTATCGAGCAGCGTAAATTCCACGTTGCCGTGCGTGAAGGATGCACCGCTTGAAAATATCGTTATGCCTCGATCACGCTCTATTGAATTGGTGTCAAGGTAAGAACTGCCCTTGTTGACTGATCCGAGGCTCCGCAGAATGCCGGTTTTATAGAGTATCGCCTCGGAAAGCGTAGTCTTTCCCGAGTCAACATGAGCTATAATGCCAATAGTAAGCTTGTTCATCAGACGATCGTTTTGCCGGCGAGGATATTTTTGTAATCCTCCAGATTCTTTTTAAGAAGCTTGGGCACGTTAAGCTCGTAGGGGCATCTTTTCATGCACTGACCGCATTCGATACAGTTTTCGATTTTTGACATCTCATTCTGCCAATATTCGGTCAGCCAGTCCTTTGACGGTGCACGGCGAAGCATCTGCGAGATGCGTGCGCATTGGAATATGGTGATATCCATAGGACATGGGGCGCAGTAACCGCAGCTGCGGCAGAATTCTGTGCCGAGCTGTTCTTTGTCCGCTTCAATCCGTGCAAGCATGGCATCATCAAGTACAGGTTCATCGTGCATAAGCGACAACCATTCTTCAAGCTCGCGCTCACGCTGTATGCCCCAAATCGGTACAACATTATCAAACTGCGATATAAAAGCGTAAGCGACACGGAAATCGGTGATGAGTCCGCCGGCAAGCGCCTTCATCGCAATGAATCCGACATTGTTTTTGCGACAGAGATCAACGAGTGCGATCTCGCGCTCACTCGAAATATAGGATAGCGGAAACTGTACGGTTTCATAAAGTCCCGATACTGCCGCTTCCTCGGCAACGTCAATCTTATGCGAAGTTAAGCCGATGTGGCGTATCATTCCTTGCCGCTTTAAGTCCTCCATGCACTCATACATGCCTGTGCCGTCATCGGGACGGTAACACTGACCGGCGATGTGGAATTGATAGATATCGACATAATCAGTCTTTAATTTTGTGAGTGAGGTTTCGATGTGTGCTTTTATATCATCGGGAGTTTTCGCACCGGTTTTGGTTGCTATGGTGATATTGTCACGCACATCAGAAAGTGCGATGCCGCATTTTTCCTCGCTGTCGGAATATGCACGGGCTGTATCAAAAAAGGTCATACCGCCCTCATATGCGCGGCGAAGCAGCTTTACTGCCGTGGCGGTGTCATCTCGCTGAATCGGCAGTGCGCCGAAAGCGTTCTGGGGAGTTGTTATGTCTGTTGTACCGAGAGTTACTGTTCTCATTGATTTTTCTCCTGCGAAAATATTGTTACATTAATTATAGCATATTATTTTTTTGATGTCAATAAATTTGAGCTTGTCGGGGGCGCTCCGAGCGTTGCTGCTCCATCCGACTCATTCACCGGTGCAGGCTCATACCGCAGCTCCGATGCAGGCGTACCGCGCAAGTCGGGACGGATGGGGAAATCATCACCAAGGGGAGAAAGTGATTTTGGGGTATTGACATTTGGCGGAGGTTGTGATATACTATTAGCAGGAAGTTCTTTCTTTGAATCCGTAGCGAGATTCTCGCCATATGCGGTTTCTAAATTTGAACTTCCGTTTTTTATTTCAACCTCGTTATTTGTATCTTTAGACAACAAATATTCAGCATAATCAAATGGCATGCCGTCTCGCATAACGTCAGGTTCAAAAACAGTGACTGTTGTGTGATATTCCTCTCCCTTGCCATCTTTCACAATATAATTTTCATTTATCGAACTGTCAAATTCAATAACAGCAACACATTCCTTGCCACTACTAATAGTTACAAAGAATACAAAATTATCAGGAGCAGGAATGATTTTAATTTCACCGTCTTTTGTCTTTATGGTTTTTGTTCTGTTTGTTTGCTGTATTGCTATCTCTGGCGAATTGAGTTTATCTATAACCTCTAAAATTTCTTCCGGCTTCATTGCATGGAAACGAATTCTGGTTCCATCCTTTGCTATGTATGGTTTTCCTTCCTGTTGCGCTTGTTTAGCTTTTTTTACTTGCATTGCCAAAGGTTTATTAGAGATATCTACGCCCGCATTTTTCACCGTATTAATTATTGCTTCGGGAGTATAAGAAGACACAGGGAAATACGAATCGTCTTCAAATCTTCTACGATTTGACTTCTCTAAAAAATCTAAAACATCGTCCTTTGTAATATTATAGGGGTTTACAATATGCTCGGTACCATTCACCTCTTTGACAGAAAGGGAATACTTCACCTCACCGTCCTCGACGGTGTTTTTTTGTACCTCGCTCTCGCGGTACATCTTGTCAAAGATGTGCTTGACCTTTTCAAGCTGGCGTGCTTCCTTGCTTCCTGCTGTGACTACCTTCGCAAGATAATTGATTTCGTCATAGATCTTCTGGAACACGTTTCTGTGCTCGGTGGAGAGATTTCTGACGAAAGCCTCATCCGTGAAAATGTACTCGCCGACGAGCTCCGCTGTAAGCTCCGCATCAAGGTCAGCGTTCTCGATATTGGAATACAGACTCTTTATGCGCTCCGTCGCCTTTCCGAGCGTTCCGGCGCGGCGTGCGTACTCCTGCACTGCGGTACGAAGCTCGTTATAAAACTCCGTGCCCTCAAAGACGTGCGTTATCTACACCATAATATTTTTATTTCATGTAATTTTTCGCAAAATGCGGTACATAATAAAAACGCAAGATAATTTTCGGAAAGGAACTTTATAATGAAATCAAAAATATTCGGCGTGTTGCAGCGTGTCGGACGCTCCTTTATGCTTCCGATTGCACTGCTTCCTGTGGCGGGACTGCTGCTTGGCATAGGCAGCTCGTTCACAAATGCAACTACTCTCGAAACCTACGGCCTTGACGGGGTCATCTACGAGGGTGGTATACTCTATACCATACTTGATATTATGGCGAAGACTGGCAGTGCGGTTTTCGATAACCTTGCACTGCTTTTCGCAATCGGCGTTGCTATTGGTATGGCTAAAAAAGAAAAGGAAGTCGCCGCTCTGTCGGGGGCGATTGCCTACCTTATTATGAACACTGCTATAAGTGCGCTTATTAGCGCACACGGCGGCGTTGAATCAATGGCTGCGAACTCTACCACCACCGCGCTCGGTATCCCCACTCTGCAAATGGGTGTATTCGGCGGTATTATCGTCGGTCTCGGCGTGGCGGCACTTCATAACCGATTCTATAAGATAGAGCTTCCGCAGGTTCTTGCTTTCTTCGGCGGTACAAGATTTGTACCGATAATATGCAGTCTTGTCTATCTTGTTGTCGGCATAGTAATGTTTTTCGTTTGGCCGATAGTACAAGGCTGGATAGCAAGTCTCGGAAACCTCGTGCTTGCATCCGGTTACGCCGGCACTTGGATATACGGTATCATCGAGCGTGCTCTTATTCCTTTCGGACTTCATCACGTATTTTATATGCCCTTCTGGCAGACTGAAGTCGGCGGCTCTATGATTGTTGACGGCAACCTCATACAGGGCGCACAGAATATATTCTTCGCAGAGCTTGCGTCGAAATCTACCGAACAGTTCTCGGTTTCGGCGACACGCTTTATGTCCGGTAAATTCCCATTCATGATATTCGGTCTTCCTGCCGCGGCATACGCGATGTACCGCACCGCACGTCCCGAAAAGCGCAAGATAGTCGGCGGACTTCTTCTCTCTGCGGCACTCACCGCTATGCTGACGGGTATCACCGAGCCTATCGAGTTCACATTCCTCTTTGTCTCACCGATACTCTACGTGATACACTGTATTCTCGCCGGACTTTCCTATATGCTCATGCACATCTTCAATGTAGGTGTAGGCATGACCTTTTCGGGCGGTATAATCGACCTCACTCTTTTTGGTATTCTGCAAGGAAACGCAAAGACCAATTGGATATGGATAGTCATAGTCGGTCTTGTCTATGCGGTGGTTTACTATTTCTTGTTCAGTATTATGATACGGAAGCTCAATCTGAAAACACCCGGACGTGAGGCTGATGACGAGGAGACCAAGCTGTATACACGTAAGGACGTCGAAGCACGTAAGGCGGCAAAGGATGCGGACGATATAACGAGTGCGCTGATTCTTCACGGTCTCGGCGGCAAGGACAATATTGCGGACATCGACTGCTGTGCCACGAGACTCCGTGTCACCGTCAAAAACCCTGCGCATGTGAGCGAATCGCACCTTAAGAGAAGCGGTGCATCGGGTGTCATCCGTAAGGGCGAGGGTGTGCAGGTCATCTACGGTCCGCGTGTTTCTGTTGTGAAATCAAATCTTGAGGATTTCATTGATTCGCCAGCCGCTGCTCGCACCGAGGAGCTGATTGCCGCACATTCCGGAGATGTTCCGTCGGAGAATGGCAATAAAACGGATGTAGGAAGTATGATGCTGACCTCGCCGCTCACCGGTAAAATAGTACTGCTTGACATGGTTGAGGACGACGTTTTCTCGCAGCGTATGCTCGGGGACGGTACGGCAATCGAGCCGAGCGAGGGTAAGCTCTATTCTCCGTGCGACGGTACGGTTGAAACGGTGTTCGATACGCGGCATGCGGTCAATATCAAGGGCGTGGACGGGTGCGAAATATTGCTCCACATCGGCATTGATACCGTAAAGCTGAACGGTAAGTATTTTACCGCTCATGTAAATTCGGGGCAGACTGTCAAGCGTGGCGACCTCCTGCTTTCTTTCGATATGAAGGGCATTAAGAACGAGGGGTACAAGCTTACCTCGCCGATTGTTGTCTGCAACAGCGACGAGTACGGAGAAATAAAAACGGTCGTCAGCGGTGATGTGCGCGTCGGACGCGACCTTATGAGGCTCACAAAGAAAGGGAATGATAAATGAAAAGCTTCAGCTACACTATAAAGGACGAGGTTGGGATTCATGCCCGTCCCGCGGGAATGCTCGTGAACAAAGCAAAGGAAACGGGAAGTCGTGTTACGCTAAAAAAAGGCGACAAGAGCGCTGATGCCGCAAAGTTATTTGGGATTATGAGTCTCGGAGTAAAATGCGGCGATACCGTCGAGGTGAGCGTTGACGGCGGAGATGAAGAGACAGCACTACAGGCAATGAGGGAATTTTTTGAAGCAAATCTTTAAAGTGGAGGTCACAGATGCGTATCTTTAGCGGAAAAGGCGTTTATGGCGCCATAGCTATCGGGAAAGTATCGGTGCTTCGCCGCGATGAAGCCAAGGTGATACGTGAAAAAATAAGCGATGTCGCTGGGGAAGTGGCGCGATTCGAGGCGGCGAGGAAGCAAGCGGAGAGGGAGCTGGATGAGCTTTATGATAAGGCGCTTCCCGAGGTCGGCGAGGCAGGCGCACAGATATTCGAGATACATCGCATGATGATAAACGATGACGATTATAATGAATCGATAATCGGAATGATAGAGCGCCAGCAGATAAATGCCGAATACGCGATTGCTCTGACATCGGACAATTTTGCCGCCATGTTTTCGGCTATGGATGACAACTATATGCAGGCGCGTGCTGCGGATGTGCGCGATATTTCGGACCGCCTTATCCGCGTGCTTACTGGTGCTTGTGACACGTGCGCACCGATGTCAGACGAGAAATTCATCATCTGTGCGGACGACCTTGCGCCGAGCGAAACGGTGTCGCTTGACAAGAGCCGCGTGCTTGCGTTCGTCACCGCGCACGGCTCGTCAAATTCGCACACGGCAATCCTTGCGAGGAGCATGAACATTCCTGCGGTTATCGGGGTTGGTGATGCTTTTCTTGCGGCACTGAATGATGGCGACACGGCGATAGTCAACGGTGCGATGGGAGAGGTGACACTTTCGCCCGACGGCGATGCGCTTCGTGAAGCGAAGAAGAAAATGAGCGAGGATAATGCGGCAAGACAGCTCCTCGAGGAGCTTCGCGGCAAGGAAAATATCACGCTTGACGGCACGAAAATAAAGATATACGCGAATATCGGCGGCGTTGACAATATCGGTGCGGTGCTACTCAACGATGCAGGCGGAATCGGACTGTTCAGAAGCGAATTTTTGTATCTTGAAAGTCGGGATTTCCCGAGCGAGGAGGAACAGTTTTGTGTATACAAGCGTGTGCTCGAAAGCATGGCAGGGAAAAAGGTGATAATACGCACGCTTGATATTGGTGCCGACAAGCAGGTGGGATATTTTGGGCTGGAGAAAGAGGAAAATCCCGCGCTCGGACTTCGTGCGATACGCATTTGTCTGAGTCGTCCGGAAATATTTCGAACACAGCTCCGTGCTCTTTATCGGGCATCGGTTTACGGTGATCTTGGCATCATGTTCCCGATGATAACGAGCGAGGCGGAGGTGGCGGAAATATTCGAGATATGCCGCGGGGTACGCGATGAGCTGACGCGCGAGGGGATACCGATATCCGATAAAGTAGAGCTCGGTATAATGATAGAAACGCCGGCATCGGCGATAATCAGCGACAAGCTCGCGCCTATGGTGGACTTTTTCAGCGTAGGTACTAATGATCTGACGCAGTATACTCTTGCGTGCGACAGGCAGAATCCGAAGCTCGAGCGATTCTGTGACACGCATCACGAGGCGATCCTGCGACTTATCGAGCAAGCTGCAAAGAATGCGCACGCAAACGGAAAATGGATTGGCATTTGCGGCGAGCTTGCCGCCGATCTCACGCTCACGGAAACGTTCCTGCGTATGGGAATTGACGAGCTGTCGGTCTCGCCGTCATATGTACTCAAGCTGCGCGAGACGGTACGTGCGATAGATCTCCGTCCGCACACAGACAATTCGTATCTTCCACAGCATAGTTTGCCGACGGGGCATCCGTTTGTATGAAAAATGGCAGTCTGCATATGCGGACTGCTTTTTCATAGAAATTTGAGGTTGTCGGGGAGTGTGTATATCGTTTTATGCTTCGAGCATTCTTACTCCTTGCAAGGCTACGCCTTGCCTACCGATATCGAAGCGCTCTGCCCCCGCCCGCCCGGCGCCGGTGGGG
>JAZRAB010000143.1:0-12078 GCA_045634345.1 Candidatus Flemingiibacterium sp.
CTCTCAAACGCCGATCCATAGGTTTCCCCTGCACCCTTCCTTGGCTCGGCTGAGCCGAGCCGGGTGGGGGATGGAGGGGGAGGGTGGAGCGGCGCCTGAGCGCAGCGCCTCCCCCCCTGAGCGGCGGCGTTGCCGCCGCGAGCAATACCGGCAGACGGTGCGAAGCACCGCAAGGAGCGCCAACGCCCCACTCGCACATGCCGCGCTCCGCGCGACAGCGCGATAAACTCAAATTTATCGTCCGCAGTACACCATACCGCGCTTCGCGTCAAGCGTGACTGCAGTACCGTTTTTGAGTATGCGAGTCGCGCCGAGCGCACCAACGATTACAGGGATGCCGAGCGCTTGTCCTACTATGGCCGCATGGGAATCGTCTCCGTCGATCTCACAGATTATACCGCGCGCATGACGAAGCAAGTCTATCACCTTGTTAGAGGTTGACGGAATTACGAGTATCTCATCACCCTTGAACTTCTGGCGCATTTCATCCTCATCACGGCAAACGCAGAGCGTGCCGCACACACTTTCAACGCCCCATGCCGAGATTCCCGTACCGCTTGTCAGAACGTCACCGACGATCTGCACCTTCAAAATATTTGTCGTTCCTGCAACTCCGAGCGGAAGTCCCGCTGTGATAACCGCGAGATCGCCGTAATTGACAAGACCATTACCGTAAGCGCAATCAAGCGCATGGTCAAAGAGCGCATCGCTCGTTGTCTGTTCCTCGATATGAAGCGGTGAAACGCCCCACGAAAGCGAAAGCTGACGGCATACCTTTTCGCTCGGTGAACAGCCGATTATCGGTGTTTCCGGGCGAAAACGGCTTATCATTCTTGCTGTCTGTCCCGATTTTGTTACTGTAATTATAGCATTCGCTCCAAGGTCATTAGCGGTCGTGCACGCCGCGTGTGAGATAGCGGTGGTTACATTCGAGAAGCCTGACGGCAAGCGCGAAAAGCGCTCGGTGTAGCTTATATCACTCTCGGTGCGTGTCGCAATGGATGACATCATGGCAACGCTTTCAACGGGATAGCTTCCCGCCGCAGTCTCACCCGAAAGCATTATCGCGGATGTGCCGTCATATATAGCGTTTGCCACGTCCGTGATCTCCGCACGTGTCGGACGCGGATTTTTTGTCATCGATTCAAGCATCTGCGTCGCGGTAATCGCAGGCTTGCCGGCGCTGTAGGCTTTTGATATAAGACGCTTTTGAACGATCGGTATATCCTCCATCGGTATCTCAACGCCCATATCGCCGCGTGCAACCATTATGGCATCCGCAACCTTGATGATCTCATCAATATTTTCAACGCCCGCCGCGTTTTCTATCTTTGCGATGATGCGTATATTGTGACAATCGTGCCTTTCAAGCAGGTCACGTATACTCACAATATCAGCCGCACACTGTGTAAACGATGCCGCGATGAAATCAAAATCCTCAGCAATACCAAACTCAATATCAGAAATATCACGCTCGGATAAAAACGGTAGTGACAGCTTTACGCCCGGCACATTGACGCCCTTGCGGTCGGATATTCTTCCGCCGTTGACAACACGGCAGATGATGCCGGAGCAGTTAGTCTCGGAAACACGAAGCTCAATTAGTCCGTCGTCTATAAGGATCCGACTTCCGACGCTGACATCGCGCCACAGATCCTTATACGTCACCGAAACCTGCGATGCATCGCCGATTATATCATCAAACACTAATTTGAACTCTGCGTCGCGCTCAAGCATTACCGGCTCCGAAAGCTTGCCTATGCGTATTTCCGGCCCTTTGGTATCAAGCAGCAGAGCTGTGTGTGTACCAAGCTCGGCACGAGCCTCTTTTATCATATCGGCAATCTGCTTGTGTCCCGCATGATCGCCGTGGGAGAAATTGAGACGAGCGACATCCATGCCTGCATCGATCATTTTACGTATAGTCTCGGGATTCGCCGATGCCGGCCCTATTGTACATACTATTTTTGTTTTACGTTTTTGATTCATTTTGTGTTCCTGAACTTCACTGCGCGAAGTCATCCTTTCCCACGATCACAGATCACGCATCTCCATTATCGACGCAAGCCCATAATCTAAATCGAATAAATATTTACTTAAAAAATTAATTTATATAATAATTTTATCATAATACTTCACTGCATGCAATAGAAATTTTGAAATTCATCCAAAATTAACATAGTTGGATTTATGTTTTTCGCTCTTTTACCCATTGACTTTAAGAATATAAAAGAATACAATATAATTAGCGAATCATGTATGTAATGTCGGAGGGTTTGATATAATGAGTGCTGCCGTCAAAAAGACTTCTGCAAATCAAATAAATATGTGCGAGGGTGCATTATTCCCGAAATTTCTGCGTTTCGCTATCCCGGTAATGCTGGCAAATATGCTTCAGACGCTCTTTAATGCCGCAGACATGGCAATAATCGGCATATTTTGCGGAGATGTATCTCTTGCCGCTATCAGTTCAACCGGCTCGCTTTGTTCCTTTTTAACGGGGCTTCTCATGGGACTTTCCGTTGGTTCAAATGTTCTTGCCGCGCGTTTCTTCGGCGCAAAAGATGATGACCGTCTTTCTAAAACCGTACATACATCCCTCACCATATCCCTTATCGCAGGCGTGCTTGTCACCGTGATCGGGTTGATTTTCGCGCCTATGCTGCTTGAAGCAATGAATGTACCGGACAATGTACTGCCGCTTTCAAAAACGTATCTGTTTATATACTTTCTCGGCATCACCCCGACGATAATCTTCAACTATGCCGCCTCAATATTACGTGCTGTGGGCGACACAAAGCGCCCCCTATATTATCTCATGTTCTCCGGAGTGCTCAATGTACTGCTCAACATCCTCTTTGTAACAGCAATCAAACTTGATGTTGCAGGTGTAGCGATTGCAACTGTAATATCGCAGACACTTGCTATGATTTTGATCATCCGATGCCTGCTTCGTGAAACAGGCGCGATGCGCTTCGAGTGGAAAAAGCTTTCGCTCGACAAATCCATCGCGCTTCAGATTATTCGCATAGGACTTCCCGCAGGTCTCCAGACCTCTCTCTTTTCAGTATCAAACATCGCAATTCAATCCTCCGTCAACGTATTCGGCGATGCGGCAATTTCGGGAAGCGGCGCGATGGCAACAATTGAGGGTATCGCATATGTCGCCATGAACGCATGGACTACAGTTGTCGTCTCATCTACCTCGCAAAACTTCGGTGTGAAAAATCACAAGCGCATAATAAGCTCACAGCTTCTCGGTCAAGCCTGCGTAATTACGGTTGGAATCGTGTTCGCAATAGTATACTCAATATTCGGAGAACCTCTTCTCGGTTTGTTTGTTGACTCACCTGAGGCGCTTGAAGCCGGACTGCTCAGAATGAACTATATCGGTAAACTGTATTTTACCTGCGGAATAATGGACGTATTAACCTCGGGACTCCGCGGACTCGGATACTCCTTCGTCCCAATGCTTATAAGTCTTTTCGGCTCTGTACTTCTTCGCATAGTATGGGTAAATACCGTATTCCTGATACCCGAATATCACACCCTCTCAACAGTATTTTTCATCTACCCCGTATCGTGGATACTCACATCCTCTGTACTACTCATAATGTTCATCTTCTCATTCAGAAAAACAGTAAGGCAATTCACATCTGAGCTTCGCATGCAGTAACAATAGAAAACTACGGACTACCCAACGGGCAGTCCGTAATCTTTTTTTATTTACCGCAGCCGCAGTCTTTTATGATAGTGTTTGCATTACAGTCGCAGCCGTTCATAACGGGTGCGCTTCTGCCGGGAGCAAACTCCTCAATTGGAAACGCCATTCTGCGAAAAGCGTCGCAGGGACTGTTCGATTCTGTAGGTGCGCACTCCTTGTCGGGTACACTGAACTCGACCGCGTTCACAAGATACTGCTCGGGGCGCTCAATGCGAATAACCGAGAAGAATCCAAGTGAAACCGCAAGATAACGGCTTCCTTCCTCATAAAGATCACCGAACATATTAGTTACCGCAGTAGGTATATCCGCGCACGAGCAGCAGCAATGGCAGCAGCATGCTGTAGGTTCAACCACATTTGTGCTGAGCACAACCGGGTCTACCGTCTCAACTACCGCAATCGGGAGATTGCTTCCCATCTCGCCGCAGGTCGGTACAGAACAGAAGCCGTCAGATGCGGCATTCGAGCGGAAAATATGCACCGATCCCTCGCCGCCGTAAAGAACCACCGATTTCTCCACCACCGCAAGTCCTGTGAAGCACTGCGGTTTTCCGGGACAGATACATGCCTCAAGCTCGAGGCGTACATAGAAGCGTACCGTCACGCGATAAAAGCCGCGCGAGAGCTGTACCGGCTCCACGGAGATCGTGGAGGAGCAGATCTGCGCTGATTTGGTACGGACCTGTGTGGTATGTTCAATGATGCTCTGACCAAGCTCGTCAAGGAATACACGTGTGTCCTCAAAGCAATCACGGTCACGGCAAGAATCGAACACCTGATAGGTGTCGATCACGACGCCACATCCATTACCAAGATTACCGCGCTCACGACCAAAGCAGCTGTTTCTGTTATCAGCCATTATAAATCCATCCTTCCTTGTAAATCATACTCTTAGGCTTTGGACACAGCCATGCGGCTGTATCCTCATTTTCATGATATGCACAAAGGATTTATAATGTTCATCATCTTGCACGTTCAAGATGTTCTCTGACCTTCTGCCACATTTCCTCCGCCTCGGGACAGCTTTCAATGTATGTACGAATACGTTCACTTAAACCGCATACTCGGCATACCACATCCGCATTCGGCTCTGCCGGCGGCTTGAATTCACCGGTTTTATGCGGTATCCCAAGATAATCACACCCATCAATGCGTCGCCCGTTGCGTCGAAATTCGAGCGTTAAGTATTCGCCCGTTCCCGTACCGCTTGAGCCTTGAAGTCCGATAACCTCTCCGCACCGCACGTAGTCACCCTCCTCAACAAATCGGCAGTCAAGTCTGCCGTATGTAACCGTAACACCGTCATGCCCCGTCAGTGTGACGACTGTGCCAAGTCTGTGCTCACGTGAATGTATATCATTATTGCGCCCCGCGCGCAGTACAACACCATCCTCCAGTGCTACCACCTCTCTGGCAGAGCCGTAAACAGACGGCAATCCTTCAAAACAAAGTACGCCGCTTGTCTGCTTTTTTCCCGTAGTACGTATGTCTGTAAGAACAAAATGGTTTGATTTGTAAAGTCTCATTATATCACCTCATCAAAGTTTAGTTCTTCTGAACTTTTCGGCGTAAAAAAACAGCGTGTAAAGCCATCCTCACTTAATTCAAGATACTCTGCGATACAGAGCATCTCATCCTGCTTAAATTCTCGCTCACCATACAGTAAATGCGAAAATGCCGCTTCGCTATGCCCCATCTCGGCGGCAAGTCCCGCCGCACAGCACCTCTCGTCTATAAGCTCACGCAGGAATCTTCTGTCAAATGCTCTCACGTCTATTTTCCTCCGAGGTTAGTTCAGAATTTCTGAACTAATTATAACATTTCCGCCAACCCATGTCAAGGCTTGTGCAGATTTTTGCGATATTTTCGTGTTTTTTTGTCAAAAGACTTGATTTCTGTCGAATGGTTGGTTATAATATTTATATAAGTTTACAAATTCTGAACTCATCAATATAAAAAATCCGTACAACAACACTGCAGAAAGTGAGGTTCTTATATGTCAATCTTCAGCGAGCGCCTCAAAATAGCTATGGAAAGGCGCGGCATCACCCAAGCACAGCTTTCCGCAGGCACCGGTATTCCAAAATCTGCTATCTCTCAATACCTCAGCGCACGCTTCAAGCCAAAGCAGGAGCGTGTCTATATCCTGTGCCGTGCTCTCGACGTTGATCCCGCGTGGCTTGTAGGTTATGAAAGCAAGCAGAAAAAAAGCATAAAATCCCTCGCAGTCAAATTATCGGAGCAGGAACGCAATCTCATCAGCGCATACCGAACCCGCCCCGAAATCAAAGAACGTATTGATAAAATTCTCGACGCACCGAGATTTGATATTTTCCGTGCCGCAAAATCGCAGGACGGAACCGTTGCACCGATGCATGAGGAAATATCGGAGGAGCGTCTGCGCCGTTTGAAGGAAGCGCCGCTGTCCGATGAGGATCTGTAATGTACGATTATTACGGCGTATATGCTTCGTGCCGAGATGCGGCATGGAGGTGTCAGCTTGATTTCGATATGCGAAGACTTCCAATCAAGCTGATAACCACCGCCGAGCGTGCAGGAATACGTGTAAAACGCAATTCCGAGGTCGGAGAGCTTCGGCGCGAAGAGGCAGGGGCGAGCATTTACACCGGTGGTCAGTGGATCATCGTTTATGATGACCGTCTGCCTGCCTGCGAATCACGAATGGTGCTTGCCCATGAGCTTGGGCATATACTGCTCGGACATGCATATAAATACGCAGACTATCGTTTTGACACCGGTAACAAAAAGCTAAAGAGCGAGCGGGAGGCGGATATGTTTGCTGTACGCCTGCTTGCTCCTGCATGCGTTCTTCATGAGCTTGGTGTTACCAAAGCTGTGGACATCGCCGTTTTATGCGATATCCCATATTCGGTTGCGGCAGAACGAGCTAAACGCATGATCCTGCTTGAAGAACGCTCGCGCTTCTATCAAAGTGATCTCGAATGTAAGGTGCGGGATAAATTCAGTGAATTTATAGAAAACACACGGCACAATCTAAGCAGAACTTCTTTTACAGCATATGAATAAATCAATTTCTGCCGTCAATAATGTATTAAAACAATGACCGGTGGGAAAGGAAGCTTTTGAGGGCGGCGCAGATTCGCATCAAAAGTTACGGTAAAATATATGTTAAAAGGCTGTCAGCGCAGGATAATTATGGTGAAGGATACCGGAAGCCAATATTTTGATTCGGCATATTTCGTAATAAAAAGCGACCTACCGCAGTCCTGCAAGGATTCGGATATGCTGTCTGAAGCGCACAGAATGATTGATGCCTATACTAAGGAAAATCAAATTGGACAGCCGCAAATGCTCCCTCACAAAAAGAGATCAAGTACGGCTGTCAAATGTCTTTTTGCCGCGATCATTTTGTTAGCAGCTGTGCTTGCGGCTGTGATCGCTATAAAAATACTGTCTTAATTACAGATCGTCAGCATCCTGCACCGGGCGCAGATCACGTGTATCCGCCGAGTTCATATATATATATGGTCTGTCTATCATCGGCTGTGCCTTTTTGTCGGGATCCTTGTATGTTCCCGTATAGCTGCCCTGTACATCGGTAGTCTTCCCCGTATCGTGCCATGCCGCAATGCACTCTGCGGCACGCTCGGTGGGTGTTGCCTTATTTTTCATTTTTCATTGCTCCCTTGATAAAGCGTTTTACGGCATGAAATAAACTGCCGTGTTATAAGTTTTACCGTCGGGACGAAAAATATTATTAACAATATATTCATACACGTGCGCTTATATATTTAACAAAATATTGATATAATAATACTGTTATATTTTGGTTCGTTGTTTCAAAGCGGCTTTTTTCGAATGTGCGTTGTATTCGTTAATTTGCCGCGCCGATCGGAAATGTTATCGGTTGACCGTCCATAAACCGTTAGCTGTCACACCGCATCACGCGCCGCAAATAAAAAAAGCTGCCGTAAGATTCTTTTTCGCGCCTATATTAGTCGCGGCTTGACTTTTATGCCCTGACTCCGAATTGGTATAACTTGGGTATTTAAATGTAAAATATTGGTTTAACTACATGATACTTACATATACATATGTATCAACCTACACGAAAGGATAGTGAATCTATGGCAAAAAGCAAAAACAATGCAAAACTTAAGATCATCCCTCTTGGCGGTCTTGGCGAGATAGGCAAAAATATCACCGCTCTCGAATATGAAAATGATATTATCGTCGTTGACTGCGGACTCGGTTTTCCCGATGACGATATGCTCGGCGTTGACCTTGTCATTCCCGATGTTTCTTATCTTGAAAAGAATCTTGATAAGGTTCGCGGATTTGTTTTAACACACGGACATGAGGACCACATCGGCGCACTGCCGTATGTACTCAAGACAGTAAATGCACCGGTGTACGGAACACGCCTTGCAGTCGGAATTGTTGCTAACAAGCTTACCGAGCACACATTCAACGAAAAGCCTCAGCTTAACGCCGTTGAAGCCGGCGACGTGGTTAAACTCGGCGTATTTTCGGTAGAATTTGTCCGCGTAAACCACTCTATAGCGGATGCATGCGCTCTTTCGATCAAAACGCCGCACGGTATAATCTTCTTCTCTGGTGACTTCAAGCTCGACCTCACTCCCGTCGAAGGAAAGATAATGGACATTCCGCGTATTTCCGAAATCGGCAAGCAGGGTGTAACCATGCTTCTCTGTGAATCGACCAACGTGGAGCGCCCCGGATACACACCGTCCGAAAAGAAGGTTGGACGCTCGCTCGACGGAATCCTCATGCAGTATTCCGACAAGCGCGTTATCATTGCTACATTCTCGTCTAACGTACACCGCGTACAGCAGATAATCAATGCGAGTGCCGCTCACGGACGAAAGGTTGCCGTAACCGGCAGAAGCATGATAAACATTGTCAACACCGCAATCGAGCTCGGTTACATGAACGTGCCCGACGGCACGCTTATAGACATCAACGAAATCAAACGCTTCCGCGACAATCAGCTCACCATCATTACCACGGGAAGCCAGGGCGAACCGATGAGCGCGCTGCACAGAATGGCGTTCTCCGACCACGATAAAGTACAGCTCGGTCCGAACGACCTCGTTGTGATAAGCGCGAACCCGATACCGGGTAATGAAAAATTCATCGGAAACATTATCAACGAGCTTTTCCGTAAGGGCGTAAATGTGCTTTACGATGCACTCGCAGACGTTCACGTGTCGGGCCACGCATGCCAGGAAGAATTGAAGCTGATGCACGCGCTGACAAAGCCGAAATATTTCATGCCCGTACACGGCGAGCACCGCCATCTTATCACGCACAAAAACCTCGCTGTCGAAATGGGTATGCAGGAAAATCATATCTTTATTCCCGAGATCGGCAAGGTGCTCGAAATTGACCGCGACGGCGCACGCTGGGGCGGTACGGTGCCGAGCGGAAAGATACTTGTTGACGGTTACGGCGTCGGAGACGTAGGCAATATCGTCCTGCGTGACCGCCGTCACCTTTCGCAAGACGGCATCATCGTGGTTGTTGCGACGGTTGATATAAATGAGCGCCTGCTCTTGTCGGGACCGGATATCATCTCACGCGGTTTTGTATACGTGCGTGAAGCAGAGGAGCTTCTCGAGGAAGCTCGTACTATTGCACGCGGTGCTCTACTTGACTGTCTTGATAAAAACATTACCGATTGGGCAGAGCTTAAGGGATGTGTCAAGGATGATCTTTCGAGATTCCTCTACCAGAAGACCAAGCGCAAGCCGATGATATTACCGGTAGTTATGAATATATAAAAATATGGCTGTCCGTATTAGATGCGGGCAGCCGTTTTCATGTGATTTACAAAAACCGGCTTGCTCTGCAAGCCGATTTCTTTTACACAAGCTCTTCTATGTACCGTACATATTCCGGCGAGCCGAGAGCTTCAATAATTTCACGGTGCGTTTTATATTTTTTGAGATCGTTTCCAACCACAGTAAGCGAAACCGTATAAACCGATATGCCCGAATTATGGTACGCGGGATTCGGCTCAATATCATCAATGCGAAGCCCGAGTGCGCGCACAGTAGCCGTAAAATCCGGAAGATCGTGTCGGCTCGAAAGCTCAAGATGTATCTCAAAATGATCCGACCGGTTTTTAAGAAACACCTCAAACCTAGGAAAAAGCGACAAGCAGCAAATAAGCGCCAAAAATCCAATCAATGTTACACTGTACATTCCTGCGCCGGCAGTGATGCCGATGACGCCGCACGTCCACAGTCCAACCGATGTGGTAAGTCCCTTTATCTGATTTTTCGAGCTGTAAAGTATTGAATTTGAGCTGATTATCGAAGAACCTATCACGGCGGCAGTGCTAACAAGAGGAAATGATATTCCATGCTCACTCATAAGATAAACGTCAGTCAGCATTGCAAAGCATCCCGAAAGTGAGACAAGCATGAACGTGCGCAGTCCTGCGGAATGGCGTTTGCTTGAACGCTCACAGCCGATAAATGCCGCAAGCAGTACGGTCAATGCAACGCGGATAAGTATAGAGCCGAGTGTCAGCTCAGCCGACCATTCGCCGAGCAGCTTTACTATCGGATCACCGATTTGAAATAATATCATGTTGTTACCTCCACATAATTAACTTTCCGTGTCAACGGCGGAATTTGTCTCTGTAAAGTCCGGGGCGCGTGGACATCACCTGCTCTTCTGCTGCCTCGGTAAAGGCTTTCTCCTCTGCTCCGATCGGCGGAAGCGTAAGCGCATTTTCCTCACGTATTTTCTTCACTCTGTCAATAAGCTCCGCTGCATCGGGCGGCGGCGCCTCCGGGACATCCTCGCCGCCAATCGAATTTGAAAGTGACAGCGACAGCTTTGCGAGCGGCGGTCCGACGAACTCATAAAGAATGCTCGCAAGGACAATCACCGTTTCGAGCGTGCTTCCGACCTCTCCGCCAAGTGAACGGGCACCGAGCGCCGCAAGACCAATCGCCACACCTGCCTGCGGTATCAGCGCAAGCCCGAGGAATTTACGAACCTCGGGTGGTTGGCGAAGCAGTGCGCTTCCGGCAAATGCGCCAGCGTACTTTGTAACAAGGCGCACACCGAAATAGACAAGCCAGATAACAATAAGCGACACACCGTCAAATGTTCCGCCGTGAGTAAGAGCGGAAAAATTAAAGTTCAGTCCTGAACGGACAAAATAGATAAGCAACAGCGGCGGATTGAAGTATGCGAGCTGTAAAAACAGCTTGCCGTCGCCGGTAAGATTAATATAAACTGTACCTATTGCCATGCATCCGAGCAGTGGCGAGACATCAAGAAGTGCGCATACGCCGCAGAATGCAAACAAAATGCCAACCGCTATTATCAGCCTGTTGTCGGTCGAACGCTTTGCTCCGAGGAAAAGCTTAAGCAGTGCGCCAAACATCGCACCGAGTACCACCGCGGCAAGATTTTTTCCAATCGGGACAAGCACCGCCGCCGCATCAAAACCGCCTGCCGTTGCCGCAAGTGCGACGGATATTGCCACGCTGTAGGCAATAAGTCCCACGACATTATCAAATGCCATAACCTGCAAAAGCGTATCGACGAACGCACCTCGTGCACGGGTCTGGCGGATGGTCATCATGGTCGATGCAGGAGCAGTCGCCGCCGCAAGGGATGCAAGCACCACAGAGAGCGAAAAGTCAAGTCCAAGCAGGAAATACATCACCGAGAACATCACCGCCGAAACAATACACGCCTCCACAAGCGTCACACCTGCCGCTGCCGCACCGCACCGTTTAAGAGCGGATACCCTGAAAAATTCACCGACTCCGAAAGCGATAAAAGCAAGCGAAATATCCGAGATAAACTCCGTTCCCTCAATAATCGATTGCGGCACAACATCAAAGCATGCCGGTCCCAGCAGGACACCGACAACTATGTAGGCTGTAACATTCGGAAGATGCAATCGCTTTGTCACGCGCGTCATGGCAAAGCCGCCCATCAGCATAAGCGACACCGAAATAATTATCGTTGCCGCAGATATTTCTCCCATGGTATCCCCCTTTCCCCACGCGGCTTATGTGTAAAGCGCGTGTAAAATAAATGTAAAGTCTAATAACAATATTATATGTCTTTCGCGCGGTTTTGTCAATAGATTTTGGGGGATAATTTGTAAATAAACTGTTATTTTCAAATTATCGGTGAATTTGAGTTTATCGAGCGGTTTGCCGCTCCGAGCATTGTTACTCCTTGCGGTGCATAGCCCCGCCTGCCGGTATTGCTCGCGGCAGCAATGCCGCCGCTCGGCAAGGGGCAGGAACCGATCTCAAGCAAGACGGCTTCGCCGACTTGCTATAAAGTTCGGCAATGCCGAACTTACACGCAGG
>JAZRAB010000144.1:0-2200 GCA_045634345.1 Candidatus Flemingiibacterium sp.
TACCTGTACCGTCGATCATATTGGGGTTCATGGAAACTGTTACGGGAGTTCCGAAAGGCTTTGCTGTGAGAACAACGAACTTCATCATGATAAGGGGACCGATGGTGATGATCATATCGAACTTTTCGCCTGCCTCGAGCATTTCCTTGAGGGGCATTGTTACGTTACCGTGCTCGCCGTAGGAGCCGTCGTCTGTCATAACGCGGAGAGTGTTGGAGCAAGCTCTGAACTCGTCCTCAAGAATAAGGAGATCCTTGTTTCTGAAACCGATGATGGACGTAACGTCAGCGCCCATTTCGTGAAGAGCCTCAGCGATAGGCATTGCGATAGCGCAACCAACGCCGCCGCCAACGATACAAACTTTCTTAAGACCGTCAAGATGAGTAGCTACACCGAGAGGACCAACGAAGTCCTGAATGTAGTCGCCCTCTTCCTTGTGGCTGAGGGCTTCGGTAGTGCCGCCAACGATCTGGAAGATGATCTTTACGGTGCCTGCAGCCTTGTCGGTGCCTGCAACGGTAAGGGGAATGCGCTCGCCCTGCTCATCAACGCGAAGGATGATAAACTGACCGGGCTTTGCCTTGTTAGCAACAAGGGGAGCCTCGATCTGGAGCTGAACGACGGTGGGGTTCAAAATCTTTTTTTCAACGATTCTGTACATTTTATCTCTCCGTTCAATAAAAAATTCTGTGGTTTAGGGGTAAAAACAAGTTTCCTACCTATTAAATCATATAATTATAACATATATAACGCATATTGTCAAGCCGAATTGGCAAATAGAAGAAAAGTTGACAGAAAGTTTACGATTCCATGCCCCAAAAAAACAACGGCATTTGCCGTCGGGTTCTTTTATGTAGTCTTAATCAGTTAAATACTAATTAGTCTCTCTTCTTCTTGATAACGAGAGCTGCTACGGGGATGATAGCGAGAACGGTGCCGAAGCCTACCATTGCGCCGCATCCGCCCTCAGCCTTGGGAGCCTCGGTGGTGGGAGCCTGAGTTGCAGGAGCCTGGGTCTCGGGTGCCTGGGTCTCAGGAGCCAGAGTCCCGGGAGCCTGGGTCTCGGGAGCTGCAGTGGTCTCGGGCTCGGGAGCTGCGGTGGTTACTTCCTCGGTGGTGAGCTCGGGATATACGTAAGCAGCAAGCTCAGCATCGCTGAGGTACTTCTGAACGTATGCGCCGAAGTAGTTAAGACGGGGGCCGTTGCCGCTGGTGAATACGTGATCGCCGCTGGAGAAGAGGTGATAGAAATCAAGGGTGTGGGAACCTGCAGTCAGAGCAAGCTGAATGCCATAGTAGTATGTAGGCTGGTAATACTTGTTGTTAATACCATTGGTGGTGTAGAGACGACCTGCCTCAAGATCAGCCTTGTTGTAGTTGTAGCTATACTCACGGAATACGCCTTCAGTATCGGAGATATTAACCTGCATAATATCACCGTCGTCGATCTGGAATGCAAATCCACGGTCCTTCTGATCATTATCAAGGTTTGCATCCGTGATCTGGCCGCAACCGAGGAATACGATCTCGTATGTGCCGGTCTCGGGTACGTTGAAGGAGTAGGTCATAAGTCCATGGTCATAGGGATCTGCAACAGAGTTTGCCCAAACGCCGTCATACATAAAGAAGCCGTCGCCGAGGTTGAAATAGTCATCAAAGTAAGCGGTCATGCCCTTCTCTGCCCAGTCGGTGATGGTGATGGTACGCATACCGGATCCGGGAGCGGTTGCTGCTTCATACTCAACTGCGGGAATGAACACAGCGTCAGCTCTTACGATGGGGAGCTTCTTTTCGTACATTTCGTACAGGGTGGTCCACTTGATGTTATTAGTAATGTCAATGGGCTGTGCGTTAGCGTAATTAGCTGCAGATGCACAGATAGCCATCATATTCATCATGAGAACGATGGCAACAAGGATTGCTGTAAGCTTTTTCATAATAGCCTCCAAAAATTTTATTGATACAATAATAATACACCATTTTGTCACATTTGTCAAGAGGTTTTTTGATTTTTATTAAAATTAATATAACATTTTCACAAAAAAAGACTCACCGCGTGCGGTGAGTCGTTTTTTGCAATTACTTGCTTTCGAGATAGGCCTTGCGGCCGGACTCGGAGAGGTTGTTGCCTTCGCTGTCGGTGGTAACAACAAGGGGCGTATCCTCGATATAGGGCTTGCGGAGAGCCTCTGCGCCGAGG
>JAZRAB010000145.1:0-19024 GCA_045634345.1 Candidatus Flemingiibacterium sp.
CCGAGCGGCGGCAATGCCGCCGCGAGCAATACCGGCAGGCGGAGCAGCACGCCGGGTGGAGCACCGTCGCTCGGAGCGCAAACTCCCCGACAAGCTCAAATAAAAAGCACTATGACAAAATTTTAACTTTTTTCAAAATTCTATTGAAATCCGAATTTTAATATAGTATAATAATTACATAACAACATGTAAGCACCAACATGACATTTTCCAGGAGAAAAACTTATGATAAAAGTTGTATCAGTTGATAATATGCGAAAAAGTGACGCATATACCGCCGAGCACTTCACAACCATGCGCGGTCTCATTGAACGTGCCGGAAAAGCAATCTTTGAAACGGTCGATTGGCGTCCTCCGGTTGCGGTCGTCTGCGGAATCGGCAACAATGCCGGTGACGGATTCAGAGTTGCCGAGCTGCTCCATGAGGCAAAGATTCCATGTGAGCTCTTCCTGCTCTCCGACCGTTTTACCGTTGACGGACAGTATTTCTATGAGCGCTGTGAAAAGCTTGGCATCACCATTCACCGCGGACTTGATGATTTTGACCTTAACGGCTTTGCTACCGTGCTTGACTGTATATTCGGTACGGGATTCAAGGGAGAGGTCGAGGATCCTTTCCGCACCGCTATCGAACGTATTAACAACAGTGGTGCGTATATAGTGTCAGCCGACATCAATTCGGGACTCGGAGGTGACAGCGGACTCGGCAAAACCTGCGTACACTCCGATCTCACTGTATCTCTCGGTTGCTTCAAAAGCGGTCTTTTTCTTAACTCCGCAAAGGATATAATAAAAGAAAAAGTAAACTGCGATATCGGCATAGAGCCACTCGATGAGCCGGCGTATCTCATTGAAAAAGCAGACATCCGACGTCTGTTTGAATACCGCCCGCACAACTCGAATAAGGGTGACTACGGATATGTAGCTCTGATCGGCGGCTCGAAGCAGTTCAGCGGTGCTGCAAAGCTCGCAAATCTTTCACTCGCCGCACTCCGTTCGGGCGCGGGAGTTGCCAAGCTCGCTGTTCCCGAGGGTATAGTTGATGCCGTACTGCCGTATGTGCTTGAGTCAACGCTATTCCCTCTCGATGAAGTAAACGGCGCATACTCTTTTTCATACAGCACTGCGGAGAATCTCATGCACCGCACCTCTGCCGCCGCAATCGGCATGGGCATGGGACGTTCCAAAGAGGTCAAGCGTCTGCTTGAATATCTGCTGTGCGAATACAGCGGAAATCTCGTCGTTGACGCTGACGGACTTAATGTACTCTCACAGCTTGACAAAAACCGCTTCAAAAATTCCTCCTGCCGCTTGATACTCACCCCACATCCCAAGGAATTTGAGCGTCTCTGCGGTGAAAAATTCGAGGAGTTCAAGGGTGACCTTATCGCCTCGGCAAAGAAATACGCCGCAAGCACCGGTGCAATCCTCCTGCTTAAAGGGGCTACATCCATTATAACGGACGGAAAAACCACGTATCTTGTTGACCGTGGATGCCCCGGTATGGCAACTGCCGGAAGCGGAGATGTGCTCAGCGGTATTCTCGCGGGAATATGCGGATGGGTGGATGATGACGATCTGCTTCTCGGCATTGCCGCAGGTGCATACATTGCCGGACTCGCAGGTGAGATCGCCGCACGCGACATCCCGGATGTATCCATGATCGCAAGCGACACTGTAAAGGCAATACCCCAAGCAGTTAGCGAAATACTTGCATAAAAAATTTATGAGGACGCTTTTGCGTCCTCATTGTTTTTTTAAGTGTAATTTAAGGTAAATTATTGTTTCTCACATCCCGACTCCAAGGCGCAGCTTATCCGATATCATCGCAATAAATTCCGAGTTGGTAGGCTTGCCGCGCTGACGGCTTATTGTATAACCGAAATAGCGGTTAAGCGTATCGAGATCTCCCCTATCCCATGCAACCTCTATTGCATGGCGTATTGCTCGCTCGACGCGCGAGGTCGTGGTCGCGTACATTTTTGCCACGCTCGGATAGAGCGATTTTGTAACATAGTTTATCATATCCGGGTCACTAACAGTCAATCCGATAGCACAGCGCAGATAGGTGAACCCTTTAATATGTGCCGGAATGCCTAAGTTGTGCAGTATTGTCGTTATCTGCGTTTCCATAGACTCATCCTCATCCGAAAAAGATGCGGTTGCAAAAGCTCCCTGCTCCAAATAACCTTTATCTGTCAAAGCATCCTCTGCCTTACGTCTACCTGACAGTGCACCGAATACCGCATCGCAGAATTCGGGTATGGTGAACGGTCTGATAAGATAACTTGTATGTGTCATACGGCATACCTCGCGGAGTACATCCTCGTAATTGCGCTCACCGACAAATAAAATCACTGTAGGTCGGCATCCGACACCACTCTGCCGACGGCTTTCGTTATAAGCAAGCTGCATTGCCTCCGCGCTCCCAATGGATGTTTCGCACACTACAAGCGAATACTGCCGATCATACATCAGCCGCTCTGCTTCCTTCGCGTCCCTTGCCTCATCCACTACCGCGAACCCGATACGTTCGAGCAAGCTCACCATTTCACGCCGTCTGTCAACTTCCGCACTGCACACCAAAAGTCTGCTTTGTTTTTCCGTAATCATGATATACTCCTTAAAGATTTGATTTTTTAGCCTTATTCGGCTGTATTTGTCACCTCTTCCATATTATACCATATATTTACAGAAATTGCAATAGATAAAAAGAAACTTTTCTGCCAAAATTTGGTAGAAAAGTTTGGTAAATATTTACATATGTTTGTTGAAAAATGTCGAACAGCTACTTTAGTTTTCGTACCTCGGGCATGTTCGCTATCATTGCGATAAATTCGGCATCGCTCGGACGTCCGCTTCCAAAGCGTACAGTACGTCCAAATCGCAGCTGCTGAACGATCGGGTCTCCACTGCCCCATGCTTTTGTGATCGCACTGCGAATCGCACTTTCGACACATGAGACCGTTGTATTATACGTATCGGCAATACGCGGAAATATTCTTTTGGTCAAGCAACTCAAAGCATCCGGCTCACGTACTGCTATCTGTATCGCATCAAGCAGATATGTGTGCCCCTTACTTCCGATTTGAACATTTAATTCTTTAAGTATTTCAAATATGCGATCTTCAAGATTCGGCGGCTTTTTTTGCAGCAGCTCATAATTCATTATACAGGTCCCCGCTATCCAATCAGATATTCGGATTGGCAAATTTAATTTATATAAAAGTATATCACACAAATTTTCATTTGTCTAGTATTATTTCGATTTTTATTTGGCATATCGTCTTAATTGTGAGAAAATATCAATTTATTTCCAAAAAATTCATTATATTTCACAAAACCTCTTGATAAACGGAAATTTGTGGTGTATAATAAATAATGTATATAAAAATCACCGAATGCCTATTCGGTCTTTATAACGGAGGACGGAACATGATAAGACACAATAAAAAGGATTTCATCAAGCTCCCCGAATCGGAGCTCCAGATCATGCAGCTTATATGGGATATGGATAAGCAAGGCGTGAAGGATATTCATGCCGGTGCATTGATCGCGGCATATCCGGATGAAATCGGACATCTTGCGCTTACCACCATACTTACCCTCATATCAAGACTACAGAACAAAGGCTTCATCCGCCTTGAAAAGCACGGACGTGCAAATTGTGCCATCGTTCTTGCAAATGAAAATGAATACAAACGTAAGGCGGCAGCGGATTTTGTTGCTACTGTTTATCAGAATAACACAAAGGGTCTCATATGCGCACTTTGCAGCGAAGGAATACTCGGAGAAGACGATCTCGCAGAGCTTCGCCGTGAGATAGAATCCGATATCAAGTAAGGACGGTACACTAGTGTTCAGCTTTATTTTAAACCTTCTTGTATTGACACTCATATTCAGTCTTGTCAGTACAGTCGCGTTTATTGTACGTAAAAAACTTCTCTGCGGCAGAGAGGGTATTATGTATCCCGTTTGGATAGTCATACTTGCCATATCAATAATTCCTTTCGGCATAAATTTGCCGAATCCCGGTATTGCCGATATCGAATACAGTCGTACCGATTTGTCGCCAAATGACGATTCGCTCGCAAATGAAGCTCCCGATTCTCCCATACAGTGGGCAAACAAAGTGTATACGGACACCGATACAGTTGCAGAGGTCAAATCTACCGACGATGTTTCATATTCGTTAAGACGAATGATGGCGTCCGGCGCCGAATACATAAGTGAGATGTCGGTCGGCGTTTTTGTATTGTGGCTTGTCGGAGCACTTATAGTATTTGTCCGCGCAATGTGCAAATACACCGACTCACAGCGGCTTATGCTGATAAATTCCGCCGTGTGCTCGGATGAACGCATTATCCGTATTCTCACCGAGCTTCGCGGTGTAATGAAGATAAAACGCCGTATAAAGCTGCGTATATTTGGTATAGATTCCTTCATGTCGCCATGCGTATGCGGTTTCTTCATGCCGACACTTTATATTGAGCCGGGATGTCTGACAATGCCCGACGCCGAGCTTAGATGCGTCCTGACTCATGAGCTTACGCACATGCGTCGCTTTGATATGATAACAAAGCTTTTCTGTCTGTTCGCAACATCGGTTCATTGGTTCAACCCCACCTCAAAAAAGGTACGCGAGGCGGTGCTTGAGGACTGCGAGCTGTCATGCGATTACAGCGTAGTCAAAGCTTACGGGAACTCCGCAAGCAGCATGTACATGGGAACAATACTTGACTTCACCGAGCGCTATTCCAAGCATTGTAAGCTTGTTTTCCGCGACGGTATGAGCTGCGGTCTATTCGCAAGCGAGCCATCGGGCGCGGCATTTATGAAAATGCGGTATACAAACATGAAAAATTTCCGTGGCGGAAGACTCACTGTTACTCTCGCCTCAATTTTTGCCGCATGCTGCCTCGGAATAAATATGTTTGCGCTCTCCTGCAGCTCGGCAGTCAGCATATCCACCTTCGGCGCGGCAATAAAGCTCTCTCCCTCATTTGATATCATGCTCCGTGCCTACTACGATCTCGATGCGGATGACTATATTACCCCCGAGATGGTTGACGGCATAACATCAATAAAAATAGGCATCAGCCGCGAATATGATGACCGTATGCTTGTGAAATTCACAGTAAACTCCGACAGTTTGATAACTCGTCCTCTGCCAATCATATCACAAGCAAACTATACCGAAAATCTGATGCTCGCCGCACTTTGGGAGCATGCCGAGAACAATCCGCTGACCGATAACAACGGCAATCACGTCTGCGATTTGGCGCACTATAAGCATTTCATGGCGTACTACGTTTTGACAGACGTCAGCCATCTTGAGCATATTGGCACAGGCAATCCTTCGGACGGTCTTGGTAACTGCTACATATTGGATACGCAGTCCACCGAGCGTGAGCTTGACAATCTGCACGCGCTTCTCGGTGAGGTGGGACTTCTCGATGCTTGGACAATAAGTTCACATGAATTTGATATCTCCTCCCTCGGATATTTTATAAATCTTGAAGAGATAGAATTTGTCGGACTTACTCCCGTGGGATATGAGCTCCCCGAAGGCGTGAGAGTGATTCTCACAAATGAATATGATGGCACTGTTCCCTCGCAGACCTATAGAAATCGCAGTGTTTCCTCGATTGCTTGAACTATATTTTATACAAAACAAGCCCATGAAAGTGAATTTTGTGACTTTTCACGAAGAAAAATCCGTTATATCCCTTGACATTTTATAATAGATATGGTATAATAAATAGCCGCTTGATTTGTACGGTCTTAATTTGCGTCAAAATGCAAAACCGACATCAGCGAGTTCATGGCGAAATGCCATTCAGAAAGTGAGGTGCTTTTCGTGTTTGCAGTTATCGTAACAGGCGGAAAGCAGTACAAGGTTAACGAAGGCGATGTTATCTTCATCGAGAAGCTCGATGTTGAGGCAGAGGACAAGGTTACTTTCGACAAGGTTCTTGCTCTTTCCAGTGGAGACAAGTTCACCGTTGGTGCTCCCTATGTTGAGGGTGCGAGCGTTGAAGCCAAGGTCGTTAAGAACGGCAAGGGTCCCAAGATCCACATCCTGAAGTACAAGCCCAAGAAGGATTCCAAGAAGAAGATCGGTCACAGACAGCCTTACACAAAGGTTCAGATCGAAAAGATCGTTGGCTAATCCAAAAAATGACAAAGATAGTTTTTCATAAGTGGGATAACGTATTTTACGGCTTCAGCGAGCATGGGCACACCGGTTACGGTGAGTCGGGTGACGATGTTTTGTGCGCCGCCATTTCGGCAATGACCATGCTGATAATCAACACAATAGAAGTCGCTTATGCTTCGGACGTTGATTACACCATCGACGAAGAAACCACCGACATCAAAGTGATCGCTCGCGGTGCACTTCCCGAATACGAGGAGGACGAACGCAAGTGTTACGCGATATCGGGGCTTATCCAAGCTTATTACTACCAGCTCAACGATATGATCGAGGAATATTACGATTTTCTTGAGGTTGACGTGGTAGAGGAACTCATCTGACTTGTAATTCAATCAAGCTTTTTTCTCAATTAAGATAACGGAGGTAGATTAACTATGTTAAAGCTCAGCTTACAGTTTTTCGCTCATAAGAAGGGCGTCGGCTCCACCAAGAACGGTCGTGACAGCGAAGCAAAGCGTCTCGGCGTTAAGAAGGCTGACGGTCAGGCTGTAAAGGCAGGCAACATCATCATCCGCCAGAGAGGCACTGCTGTACATCCCGGCAACAATGTCGGAATCGGTAAGGATGATACCCTGTTTGCTCTGATTGACGGTACCGTCAAGTTCGAGCATATCGCAGGCGGCAAGAAGGCTGTCAGCGTATACAGCGCGTAAAACACATCATTAGAAGAAATCGCTCGCACATAGTGCGAGCGATTTCTTTTTGATATGAAAGCAACTTTGAGTTTATCGCGCTGTCGCGCATGACGCGGTAAGTGCGAGGGACGCTTTGCTACTCCGAGCGTTGATACTCCCCAATAAACAATAATTTGTCATTCAAGCAAAGGCATAAAAAGCAACAAAATTTTGAAAAAATCAAAAAATTTCGGAACCTTCCAGGAAAAAGCTTCGTCTAAAGAAGCACCAATACCACAAGGAGGTATATAAAAATGAAAAAACTTATCACAATGCTTATCTGTGCCGCAATTATCGTATGTACCACGAGCTGCTCGCAAACGGATAAGAAAACAAACGACCGTATGATCACCGAGTCCCTCTCGATATACCTCTGCGATGATGTATACCGTACCGACGACACTCCGACGCATGGCAGCGGCACGATATCGCTTCCGCTTGCTGACAGCGGCTATACGCTATATGATGCAAAGCTTTTGCTTTGCGATGACGAGTGTGATCCGGCAGCTGTAGTCAGCCGTGCATCGCAGGGATACGCTCCGGTTTATCGTATAGTTCAAACTGCCGAATACACCGAAAAAGACGGTTACAACTATCCGACAAGACAGTTTTCAGCCAAGATTCCCGAACCAATGCTTGAAGATCTTCAAAAGCAAGGTGTTCTGGATACCATTACAGCTCGACTTGAGCGCGAATATTACTATCTTCTGACGCTTGATGATATACATTATGCGTATATCTCCATTGATCCGACCGATGAAAACAGCGAAAGACCCATTGATGAGGAATCGATTGTAAACGAATTTATCAAAAATGCAGAAATTGAATTTACAGCCGACAGTAAAAATATCACCTATACTATCAAAGAAGCATATGAAGCGCGTGCAGGTCGTGAACAAATGCACAAGGCTGATGTTAAACTGCATTCTGTCACTTTTACCGACAACAGTAATCTCACGAAGCAAGTAAATGATATTATCTACGAGCCATTCGTTCAGAGGTATTCAGCGTATAAGGAGTCTCCCGCTGTTGATTTCAATTATTTCTCCGCGGAAAATTTAATATACGAGGGAGATAAATACCTCTCGATTGCTTCACTCTCTTATAACGAAGGGACTTACATCGTATTTCCGTTTGTATCCGGTGCAGTAGTTGACCTTAAAAGACAAAGATTGCTTACAGACGAGGAATTGCTGAACGCTTTCGGCACTTCAAGCGATACGGTAAGAAGCGAAATAGAGGAACTGCTTCCGCCGCTACTCGGCGACACAACGGCGCCTATGATACTTCATGAAATTAAAGACACATATCTGAATAAAAAAGGCGAGCTGATAGTTATATTTTCAGCCGAACGGCTGCACATGGATCCGCCTGCAAACCCCACTCTATATTATAATGCTTCAAAAAAATCCGTCTGCCATTATCCGTTGGCTAAATCGTTCGATGAGCTCGAAGAACTGTTTTGTCAACCGTCTGAAAGCAGCATTGTTTCAAGCGAGCTTTACAATCGTACCACCGAGTTTTTAGAGCAGGAATTTCACCGAGTATACGACCCACACTACGATATACAAAGCCTGACTGTTTCAAGCTGGAATGAGCACGGCAGCGAAGCAACCTTTTTTTACACAATGGCATTTAGTTATTATGGAGAAGTACCCGAGGTTAATGCGGGCGTTCATGACGTCAATTATGAATTCAAGGTCGTGCTGAACGAGGGCGACCTTGAACTGTACGCCAACGTATCCCCAAAAGACGTGGTTTGGGAACCGATAAAAATTGACGATTATATTTTAGGCTCATAATATATGCAAAATACTCCGCCAAATGGCGGAGTATTTTTTGAAAAAATTACCTTAGAAAATATAGACAAACGAGAAAAAACGTGATATAATATATTATTGATACTAAAATAGGGGGATAATACCCATTATGAAGGTAAGCGTACTGCCGCTTGGCGAGATGCGGACAAACTGCATAATCATTTCGGATGAGGCAACCGGTCTCGGCGCTATAGTCGATCCCGGCGGAAAAGAGTCAACCGACAAGATACTCTCGCTCTGCACCGCAAACGGTATAACTGTCAAATATATACTGCTTACGCACGCGCATTTCGACCATATGCTGTCCCTCGAAGCGCTTCGAGTGGCAACAGGTGCCCCCCTCGCACTTCATAGATACGATGCGGATTCGCTCGGCGATCCGAGTCTAACATATATGCAGCAGTTCGCCGGAATACACGAAGGATGTGCCGCGGCGGAGATACTGCTTGATGACGGAGATACCCTTACACTTGGTGATACCGTGCTTGAAGTTCTTCACACTCCAGGTCACACAATCGGCTCTGTCTGTTACAAAGCGAATAAGGCAATCATAACCGGCGACACACTTTTTCACGGCGGCATCGGAAGATGCGACCTCTACGGCGGCGATGACCGCGCGATGGAACAGTCCATAAAACGGCTTGCCTCACTTGATGGTGACTACAAGCTCTACCCCGGTCACGGCTCGACGACCACCCTTGAGCGTGAGCGCACATCAAATATTTATTTAAAACATCTATCCTAAACGAAAGGACAATATAAAAATGGACAACAATTATTTAGCCGACCTCTTGTATCCAAATATAAAAACCCTGCCCGAGGATATAGAGACACGCTATCCGAGACGTGAGCTTCCCGAGGGTGCCAAAGTAACCAGATTCGCCCCCAGCCCGACGGGCTTTGTTCACTTCGGCGGACTCTTCCCTTCGACTGTAGGTGAAAGACTTGCTCATCAAAGCGGCGGTGTTTTCTACCTGCGTATTGAAGATACAGACACAAAACGCGAGGTTGAGGGCGCAGCGGAGGGGCTTATCAAAACCCTTGCCACATACGGCATCAACTTCGACGAAGGCGCAATACTAGATGAAAACGGAGCGATTTCCGACCACGGCAATTACGGTCCGTACAAACAAAGTCAGCGCGCCGAGATATATCAGACCTACGCAAAGCAGTTAGTGCGCGAGGGTAAGGCATACCCCTGCTTTACCACTGAGGAAGAGCTTGACGAGCTTGCACAGGTAAACAAAAAAGAGGAGCTTAAAAACACCGATTGGCAGGCGGAAGCCGCTGCAAAGCGTGCTGAAATGCTTGCACGCCGCGAGTTTACGATCGAAGAAGTCGAAGAACACTTAAAAGCAGGACATCCTTTTGTACTTCGCATACTCGCACTCGGCGATCCCGAAAAGAAGATGAAATTCACCGACCTCGTCAAAGGTAACATCGACGTTCCCGAGAACGATGAGGACTTCGTTCTCCTGAAGTCCGACGGCATCCCAACTTATCACTTTGCTCACGCGGTGGACGATCACCTCATGGGCACAACTCACGTTATCCGCGGTGAGGAATGGCTGCCGAGTCTGCCCAAGCACATCCAATTATTTAACGCACTCGGCTTCAAGCTTCCCAAATACATGCATATTGCGCAGATAATGAAGCTCGATGAAGCGGGCAACAAAAAGAAGCTTTCCAAGCGTGATATGGGCGCGAATATGGACGACTACACCCGTATGGGTTACTGCCCCGAGGCGGTCTGCGAATATATAATGACGCTCCTCAACTCAAACTACGAGGAATGGCATATGCAGAATCCCGACAAGCCTTACACCGACTTCCCGTTCAACATCAAGAAAATGTCCACTTCCGGCTGTCTCTTCGATTTCGACAAGCTTAATGACGTTTCAAAGAATGTCATCAGCCGCATGGAAGCAAAGGACGTAACGGCAAAAGTTACCGAGTGGGCGCTCGCGTTCGATCCCGATTTTGGCAAAGTACTCGCCGCAGACAGCGACTACGCCGAGAAGATATTCGCAATCGGCAGAGGCGGAAAGAAGCCGCGCAAGGACCTCGCCACATGGGCTGATGCAAAGCCGTATATGGGATTCTTCTATGACAAATTCTACTCTATTGAGGACAGCTACCCCGACACATTCGATAAAGCAGATATCAAATCTGCGCTTGAAGCATTCCTCGCGGGATACGACGAAACGGATGATATGAACACTTGGTTTGACAAAGTCAAAGCAGTTGCAGACAAGCTCGGGTTTGCTTCCGATATGAAGGCATACAAAGCCTCTCCCGATGACTTCAAGGGAAATGTCGCAGACATTAGCATGTTCATCCGCGTGGCTGTGACAGGCAAGATGAACGCCCCTGATCTCTACACCGTGATGCAGATACTCGGCAAAGAGCGTACAGAAGCAAGAATTAAAGCGGTAATCGCAAGCCTATAAACGAAGAAAATAATCGTGAAAATAGTTTCACGACACGAAATTTTGTCTTTGTCGGCTTCGCCGCCAATTTGCAGGCAAACCGACAAAAATATCGAAGATAAGGAGGTCTTTGCACAGCAAAGACAAGGAAATTACAATGGCAATCGAAGCATCAAATTTTATCGAAGAATTTATTAACGAGGATCTCGCCGAGGGCAAGGTCGATTCCGTCCACACACGTTTTCCGCCCGAGCCTAACGGTTATCTCCACATCGGTCACTGCAAGGCACTTGCAATCGACTTTGGTACTGCGAAAAAGTACGGCGGCAAGTGTAATCTCCGCATGGACGATACCAACCCTGCAAAAGAAGATACCGAGTACGTTGACGCCATAAAAGAGGATATCCACTGGCTCGGCTTTGATTGGGAAGACCGCTTCTTCTACGGCTCGGACTACTTTGACAAGGATTATGAATACGCAATTGAGCTTATAAAAAAGGGGCTTGCATACGTATGCGAGCTGTCTGCTGACCAGATGGACGAATACCGCGGAGACCTGCAGAATCCTGCTAAATCCCCGTGGCGTGACCGTCCGATTGAGGAAAGTATCGACCTTTTCGAGAGAATGAAAAACGGCGAGTTCCCGGACGGCAAATATACACTCCGCGCGAAGATCGACCTCGCATCGGGTAACTTCTGGATGCGCGATCCCGTCATCTACAGAATCAAGCATATGCACCACCACCGTCATGGCAACAAGTGGTGCATCTACCCCACATATGATTTCGCTCATCCGATTCAGGACGCACTCGAGGGTATCACACACTCCCTCTGCTCGCTCGAATTTGAGATTCACCGTCCACTTTACAATTGGGTAATCGAAAACGTCAGCGTGCCTCACAAGCCGCGCCAGATCGAGTTTGCAAGACTCAACATTACCAACACCGTCCTTTCAAAGCGTTTCCTGCGTGGACTCGTTGAAAGCGGACAGGTTGACGGTTGGGACGATCCGCGTATGCCTACACTGTGCGGCATGCGCCGTCGCGGTTACACCGGAGCTTCTATTGTTGACTTCTGCGGGCGCATCGGCGTTGCAAAATCTGACAGCCTCGTTGATCTCCGTCTGCTCGAAGCCTGCATACGCGATGAGCTTAACGAGACTGCTCCTAGACGTGTTGCGGTGCTTGATCCAATCAAGGTCATCATCGACAACTATCCCGAGAATAAAGAGGAAATCTTCGAGCTTCCGAATCATCCTCAGCACCCTGAAATGGGCACACGCGAGGTGAAATTCACACGCGAGCTTTATATTGACGCCGAGGACTTCGCCGAGGTGCCGCCGCCAAAATTCTTCCGTCTGAAGCCCGACGGCGAGGTTCGTTTGATGGGCGCTTATATCATAAAGTGCGGCGAGATAGTAAAGAATGCAGATGGCTCCATCAAGGAAATCCATGCTACCGCCGACCTTGAAACCGGAAACGGCAACCCCCTTGACGGACGCAAGATCAAGGGTACTATTCATTGGCTCTCCGCTAAAAACACTATCGAGGCGGATGTCGTTCTTTACGACAATCTTCTCACGCTTGAGGATCCCTCGAAGCTCCCCGAGGATAAGCAGTACACCGATTATCTCAACCCCGAATCGAAGACTGTTCTTAGGAACGCGAAGCTTGAGCCGTCTCTCGCAGACGCCAAGGCCGGCGATAAATTTCAGTTTGTCCGTACCGGTTACTTCTGCGTTGACTCGAAGAATCCAAGCACATTTAACCGTGTAGTAACATTGAAGGACGGCTACAAGCCGGCAAAGTAAAATAAGGAGTGATTACAATGTCCTATAAGATAAATACCAACTGCGTGCAGGCTGGCTATACTCCCGGAAACGGCGAGGCGCGCGTACTGCCGATATATCAGTCAACCACATTCAAATACGAGTCGAGCGAGCAGATGGGCAGGCTTTTCGACCTGTCTGAAAGCGGTTACTTCTATACACGTCTGCAAAACCCCACAAATGATGCAGTCGCGGCAAAGATTGCCGCACTTGAGGGCGGCGTTGCGGCAATGCTCACTTCTTCCGGTCAGGCGGCAACCTTCTTCTCGCTGTTTACTATACTCGGAGCAGGTGATCACATCGTCGCATCCTCTGCAATCTACGGCGGAAGCTTTAATCTCATCGCCGTCACAATGAAGCGTATGGGCATCGAAGCAACCTTCGTTCACCCCGACATCACTGAGGAAGAGCTTGCGGCAACCTTCAAGCCGAATACTAAAGCTGTGTTTGCGGAGACTCTTGCAAATCCCGCGCTTATCGTGCTTGATATTGAAAAGTTCGCACGTCAGGCACATGCTCACGGTGTTCCGCTTATCATCGACAACACCTTCCCTACCCCCATCAACTGCAATCCTTTCAAATTCGGTGCGGATATTGTTATCCACTCCACCACCAAATACATGGACGGACACGCGACTGCAGTCGGCGGCGTAATCGTTGACTCGGGCAATTTCGATTGGATGGCTCATGCTGACAAGTACCCCGGCATGACCACTCCCGATGATTCCTATCACGGCGTGACCTACGCCAAGGATTTCGGCAAGGGCGGTTACATCACCAAGGCGACAGCACAGCTGATGCGCGACCTCGGTTCTATTCAGTCTCCCCAGAATGCGTTTCTGCTTAATCTTGGGCTTGAAACTCTGCATTTGCGCGTAAAGCGTCACTGCGAGAATGCGATGACGGTTGCCGAATATCTTGAAGCAAGTGACAAGGTTACATGGGTGAATTATCCCGGGCTCAAATCCAGCAAATATTACGACCTTGCGAAGAAGTATCTCCCGAACGGCTCGTCCGGCGTTGTTTCCTTCGGCGTTGCAGGCGGACGTGCGGCGGCTACCAAATTCATGGACAGTCTGAAGCTCGGTGCAATAGTAACGCATGTTGCCGATGCGCGCACATGTCTCCTGCATCCGGCAAGCACAACTCACCGTCAGATGACCGACGAACAGCTTCTTGATGCCGGTGTTATGCCCGACCTCATTCGTCTTTCGGTCGGCATTGAGGATGTCGAGGACATTATTGCCGATATCGAGCAGGCACTCGCACAGGTTTGATATTGTTGAAACTGCCGTATTTACGGCAGTTTCTTTTTTACGGTAAATTTGAGTTTATAGGGGAGTTTACGCTCCGAGTGTTGATACTCCTTGCGGTGCGTTGCACCGCCTGCCGATATTACGAGGGTTCCACCCTCGTGCTCCCGGGCAGGGGAAGAACCATCTCACACGCCGAAGTTTCTTCCCCTGCCAACCCCAACTCCTTGGCTAGCGCCTCCCTTTTTATAGCAGTTTTCAATATCTAAAAGGCAACACAGCCGAGCCGAGCAGGGGTGCAGGGGGCGGATTGGAGCGGCGTCTGAGCGCAAAGCAGCCCCCTGCAAATACGGCAGGCGGTGCGAAGCACCGCAAGGAGCACCAATGCTCGGAGCGGCAAACTCCCCGATAAACTCAAATATATCGTAATTTATTCCTTAAACACAAAAAAATATCAAAAAACTATTGATTTCATCACGTTAATGTGATATAATAATATAAATTGTTGCCGAGAATCTATCCCGGCTGGTCTATGATTTTATTTTTACGGAGGTCATACATATGAATGGAAGTACAATGCAAATACTGATTGCAATGATCGTCTATATGGCGGCGGTTATTCTGATCGGCGTGCTTTATGCAAAGCGCGCAAACAAAAGCTCTGAGGAATATTACCTCGGCGGACGCTCCCTCGGTCCGTGGGTAACGGCGATGAGCGCTGAAGCGTCTGACATGAGCGGCTGGCTCCTTATGGGGTTGCCGGGCGTTGCATACTGGTGCGGTCTTGCCGATGCGGCTTGGACGGCTATTGGTCTTGCTATCGGTACATATCTTAACTGGCTGATAGTTTCAAAACGTCTGCGCCGATACAGTGTTCGCGCAAACAATTCCATCACTCTTCCAGAATTTTTCTCTAACCGTTTCCGCGAGAAGAAAAAGACCATTATGTTTATTGCGGCTTTGTTTATTCTCGTATTCTTTACTGTTTACGCGGCAAGCTGCTTTGTTACATGCGGCAAGCTTTTCTCAACTCTGTTTGGTACCAACTATCAGACTATGATGATAATCGGTGCGGTTTTCGTGCTTCTTTACACCCTTCTCGGCGGATTCCTTGCCGAAAGCATTTCCGACTTCATGCAGGCTATCGTTATGATAACTGCGCTTACAGTTATTGTTATTGTAAGTACCATAAATGCAGGCGGTATCGGTGCTGTAATTGAAAACGCACAGAATATTCCCGGATTTCTCGATTTCTTCGGACTTGCAAATCCGACTGTTGTCGACGGTGTACAGCGGGTCGTTGACGGCGCACCTGTTTTTGGTGACGCTGTTCCTTACGGTATTCTTACCATTTGCTCGATGATGGCATGGGGACTCGGTTATTTCGGTATGCCGCAGGTGCTCCTCCGCTTTATGGCTATCCGCAAGGAGGATGAGCTTAAACGCTCTCGCCGCATTGCAATGGTATGGGTTCTTATTTCGCTAGCAGTTGCCGTATTTATCGGTATTGTAGGACGTCAGCTTTTCCCTGTAGAGCATCTTACAAAATCCGCGGCTGAGAATATCTTTATAACTCTTGCAACAAGCTCGCTTCCGGCGTTTATTGCAGGCTTTGTAATGGCAGGTATCCTTGCGGCAACTATAAGCTCCTCCGACTCCTATCTGCTTATCGCGGCATCTGCATTTGCGAAGAACATATTCCAGGGAGTATGCAAGAAGAATGCGACTGACAAGCAGGTCATGATCGTTTCGCGTATAACGCTTCTCGTGCTTGCACTTATCGGTGTCGTTATCGCGCTTGATGAAAACAGCGTCATATTCAGCATTGTTTCTTTTGCATGGGCAGGATTTGGCGCTACGTTCGGTCCGCTTATGCTATTCTCGCTTTTTTGGAAGCGTGTCAACAAGGTAGGCGCCATTGCCGGTATGATAAGCGGTGCGGGGATGGTCTTCCTTTGGAAGCTCGTTATCTCACAGCTCGGCGGCGTATTTGCAATATATGAGCTTCTGCCGGCATTCATTTTCTCAAGCATCTGCATTGTCGTATTCTCACTTCTCACCAAGGCTCCTTCGGAGGATATCATAGAGGACTTCGAGGCTGTACGTGACGGTAAAATTGATGCCGCCTAAGCCAATTAAAAATTCAGAAAGCCACTCGTTTTGAGTGGCTTTCTTTTGTCTGACTTAAGAAAATAATTATTAAAAAGGCTTTACTTGAAATAGAAAATGTGATACAATATATTAAACAAACAATGCTCGCGGAGGAAAATATGAACGCAAAGAGTATCGGGAACACTATTGCAAAGCTTCGCAAAAAATGCGGTATGACTCAGGCGGCGCTCGCGGAAAAGCTTAATATCAGTGATAAGACCGTAAGTAAATGGGAATCGGGTGTATAACATAGTTAAAGATACCGCTAAACAACACCACGCTTATACAATTACTGCTCCCATGTTATAACAATGTAGGTTTACAAGATTGCCATTCCATCAAGAATGACCATGTTGTAAGCCAATATTGTCGTGCTTTGGCTAATCTGACCGATGGTCTTCAAGGTAGTTATTTGCTAAAGCGCAGGTTGATTGTATGAGGAATGGAGGTGAGGAACATAATAGAGATACCCGTATGGGAAAAGTACACACTTTCCATTGAGGAGGCAGCCGCTTATTTCAGAATTGGCGAGAATAAACTCCGACAACTCATAGCAGAAAACCCCAATGCAGACTATATATTATGGAATGGTACAAGAGCACAAATCAAGAGAAAGAAATTTGAAGAGATTATTGATAACTTGAGTGCAATTTGAAACAGATGACCGTAGGCAGCGATGATATGTCGCTTACCTGCGGTCTTTTTTTATCTCGTAAAAAGCAAAAGCGTATTGTGATGGCATCTGTACAGACTTGACCCAACAATAAGCTTCATAAGCTTTTACGAATCCACATTTTAATCGGAGGTATCAAACATGGCAAAGAAAAGAGCTACGGCGGTTAAAACGCTCGATGACTTCATCGACGAGGTGAATCGCTGTGATTATGGCAGATATGAAATTGGGCTGAACGAGGATACACAAATCGTTAGTACGCTTCGTGCAACAATCTTCTTCAAAAGAGCAAGATGGGAGTTCATAGGCGATAGTAGATTTGCCGGAAGAACATTGGTGCTATATAGTAACACTGGTGACGTTCTGTCAAGCAAAATCAAGATTGATGATGTTCAGTCGGTTGAATTACTTAGAGGCAATGAATTTGGCGCATCGTATATCATCACCGCAGGTTATATTAACCCGGAACGGCATTTGTTCTCACTTCACTACGCTTCTACTGGTAATGATACCAACTAACACAACCTCGTAATATGTAGAAGATTTTTATGTAGCAGGGAGCCTTATTGGTTCTCTGCTATTTTTTTGACACATAATCCAAAAAGCTCCATAAGCTTTATTTTTGTCAAAATGGACATGGCTGATGAGGATTTTCGCATAAAAAATCGTGCCTCTTTCGACAGCACGATTTTTGTTTTACTATGATTTTGTGATATTAAAGAGCTGATTATCTCCTTAAGCTACCAACAACAAGACTGCCGTCAGAGCAGTCCTACAAGGTTAATTCTGCAGGCTCAGGGAGCTTTTTGAGCGTCAATCGTGAAAGTGTATTGCTCAAAACATGAGGCGCTGTAGAGGCTCTCAGATGGCTAATGCGCGGTGCGTGTTTTATACACATTTTGTTTTCCTGACTTGTATATAACGCCCATCACACAAGACTATAGTACGCTCTTTCCGATGTGTCGAAATTTCTCTTCAGCTCAACAGTATGTTCTTGCAAACCGTTTATTCTTGCATTCAATTCTTTCTTCTTAGAAAAAGAAAATATTCCTAATGCGCTTAGCTGTTCACTGAGCTTTCTAATCTCTTCATCGGCAGATTGCTTATATTTGTCATACTCTTCTTTCTTCAACAGATACTCGTTTTTAGCCCTTGCAACTTTCAACAAATAGTTCTTTATGATAGATACCATTTTTTCGGCTGCATGAGATATTGTGCTTTCATATGCCGCTGGCTCATCTTTCTTAAATACATCACTAATAATTTTGGACACGACATATTTTCGCAATTCTTCCTCAGACACACCGGTTAACTCGGCAATAGGAGTAGTTGTTATTGATTTGATAAAAGACTTTATTCCTTCATCAGAAGAGCTCTGTAAATGATTCATCATTCTTAGAATTTTGTCCTTTATCAGTTTTCTATGAACACCTAATAAACCATCCAGTATTTCTTCTACTGGCTTTTCGTCCAACAAAGAGAGCAAGTGTAAATAAGGCGTTATCTTTTCTACAATCTCCTGTTCTCCATAATTGCCGTTTTGAGCAATCTTGTTGCATACATCAATTTGCTTCGATTTTAAGTATTCGTCTACGCCGAAGAGTTTTGCACAATTTACAATCTCCTCGATGTTGCAGATACCCATCGCAGTATCGTAAATCTCAGGATTGAAGGGGCAGCTCAAAAAGGCGGCATCTAAAATTCCAACTTTATTTTCTGTAGTATTGATGTTTCTCAGAATGCTTTGGGATTTTGTTATGTCGATATGGTTTAGTGCATTGGGATTAAATTTACCGTTTGCAATCAAAACATCGATATACTTTTGGAACAACGAGATAATGAATAAATCTACAGAGTTCTTTAACCCGGGCAACCACACTTCTCTACCGAATCGTGACAGGCGACCTTTTGATGTTTGTTCTAATCTCATCTGGATTGCGTCAATTTCACTACGGAATTCTGCATTGGCAACAGAGGAT
>JAZRAB010000146.1:0-7984 GCA_045634345.1 Candidatus Flemingiibacterium sp.
GGAACCTGCGGATCGGCGTTTGAGAGCAGCTGGTTCCCCTCTGCTATACGGCAGGTGGCGCGGAGCGCCGCGTGGGGGTTGCGATATTCGGAGCATTAATCTCTGCGATATTCGAAGCATTAATCTCCCCGATAAACAATAATTTACACAAATCCTCTACATTATATATTCGCGCATTTTCCGCGCAAATATATAAATAAACTGTAAAATTGCAAATACCCTTGCAAAAGCATATCATGATATGGTATAATATAAATAATAATGAAATTTTGCACAGCAAAAGCAGGAGGCATACATTGATAATTCAACTTGAGGACGCTAAATATAAGCTCCAGAATATGCGCGCAGACATCGACGAGCTTTCGTCAGCTCTTCGCATCGAACAGCTCATCACCGAGGTCGAAGTGGACGAAGCAAAAACGATGGAGCCGGATTTCTGGAATGATGCTGAAAATTCCAGCAAGGTACTGCAGAAAATAAAGCAGAAAAAAGATAAAATCGAAGCGTTCAACGCGCTCAAAAACCGTCTCGAGGATGCTATCACTCTCGCCGAAATGGGTATCGAAGAAAATGACGAATCCATCGTACCCGAGGTCGAGGAGGAGATGGCGGCGGTTATCGCAGAGGAGGAACGTCAGCGCATTGAGGTGCTTCTCTCGGGCGAATATGACCGCAACAACGCAATCGTGTCCTTCCATCCCGGTGCCGGCGGTACCGAGGCACAGGACTGGGCGCTCATGCTTTACCGCATGTACACCCGTTGGGGCGAGCGCCACGGCTTCAATGTAAAGTTAGTCGATTGGCTCGACGGCGAGGAAGCAGGCATCAAGAGCGCGACTATCATGGTCGAGGGTACAAATGCATACGGTTACTTAAAGAGTGAAGCGGGCGTACACCGTCTTGTGCGCATCTCGCCGTTCGACGCATCCGGACGCAGACAGACCTCGTTTGCTTCCGTTGACGTAATGCCCGAGTTTGAAGACGATGGCAAGATCGAGATACGCGACGAGGATATCGAAATCACCGCGCACAGATCATCCGGTGCCGGCGGTCAGCATATCAACAAGACCGACTCGGCAATCCGCATCACCCACCTTCCGACGGGTATCGTCGTCGGCTGTCAGACCGAGCGAAGCCAGCTTCAGAATAAGGAAACAGCGCTTAAAATGCTCAAATCAAAGCTTATGGAAATAAAGGAACGCGAAAATCTCGCTCGCATTGAGGATATCAAGGGTGTTAAGAATAATATTGAGTGGGGCAGTCAGATTCGCTCGTACGTATTCATGCCGTACACGCTCGCAAAGGATAACCGCACCGGCTACGAGGACGGAAACATCTCCGCAGTAATGGACGGTGAAATCGACGGATTTATCAACGCTTATCTCAAGATGAACGCTAACAAGTGATAATGGAGGGAAAACATGTTTAATCGAAACAAGTTTTATTTAGGAATCGGATTTTTGGTTCAGGCGATATCGTTTTTGGGGGCTGCTATCATGCTCTTCAACAAAAAGCGCACTCTCGCCAATATAATCCTTGCTCTCGCCGCAATCGGCGGTGCGGCAAGCGCGGCATTCCTTTATCTTGACTACAAGGACGAGATAAAATGGCGCAAGATTTTAGATTCTGCCGACATCGGACTTGAGGATGAGCTTGATGATTTCGGCGAGTGGGACGGACTCGATCCGGTAGAGTGCTACTGCGATGGGGATGCTTCCTGCGACGGCGAATGTGAAAATTGCAAAATTGATGAATGATTACACAAAAAAAGGACGCCGCGGCGTCCTTTTTTGATTATTCACCTTTTTCCATCTCGTCGGTGACAGATTCGATTGCTTCAATCGCTTCGTCAACTGCATTTGCAATGTCGTCGGAGACTTCCTCACCGCAGTCACAGCCGCAGCAGCACTCGTCCTCATCGTCGAAACGAAGCTCGCCAAGCAGATCATCGTCAAGCTCCCACGAATCACTGTCATCATACCAAGGATCAAGCTTCTTTGCGCGTCTCTTCTTGCAGATGTTAAGAACGAGCAGTACAATACCCACAGCCGCAACGATCGAGGTTGTGATGATGAGTATCAGCGCGAGAGGGCTGAGTCCGGAATTCTTTCTTGAATTTCTCATAGCTTTGATACCTTCCTTTTCAAAAATAGTATATCGTATTTTAATTATAGCATACATTGAAAAATTTTCAAAGGCTATTTTATGAAATAATTGTAAAGAGTTATGCTCCCGTGCGCTTGTTACGCTTTTTTATCGCGCTCACATCACGGAGCATCTTTATGCTGTCGCGCAGCACGTTGACCTTGCTCTCACGGTGGTTGATTATCTTAACGGGCATCTCGTATATCTTCGCGCCCATATTGTTCGCCTTTATGAGCACTTCAAAATCAAACGCAAAGCCGTTGACCTCGCAGGTCTCGAATATTTTATGTGCGGTCTCACGGCGGAACGACTTAAATCCGCACTGCGAGTCGGTAAGCTTAAAGCCTGCCGCAAATGCAAGGCATTTGATATAAGTCTTTGACGCGAGCTTGCGGATGAGAGTATACCCTGCGTAGCCGTCTCCCGACAGGTTGCGCGAGCCGATCACCACATCCGCATCGGGATGCGCGGTGAACATATCGACCGCTGATTTTACGACGTCCAAGCCGTAAGCGAGATCGCAGTCAGTGAATATGATAATATCGCCAACTGCATTCATCACGCCGTGGCGTATCGCCGCGCCCTTGCCCTGATTTTTTTCGTACCCTACCGCACGTATCCGTTCATTCGGAAACGCCTCTACCGCCGCACGGCAATTATCGGTCGAGCCGTCATCGGAAAACAGCACCTCGTAATCGTCAAATGTCGCTTCCATATACTCGGAAACAGTTTTCAGCGTGTCGTTTATGATACTGCTCTCATTGTACATCGGTATGCAAAGTGATATCTTCATATGCTTTCCTCTATTTTAATTCTTTTTGTAAACAAATATATCAAAGTCCGCTGTGATCACAAGGTGAGATAGCAAACCAAGCTTTGCCGAATTCTCTTTTGAGGTCTTAAAGGCATAGGGTGTCATCATAAAAAGACTCTTTAAGTCTTCACCCGCGCAGTCGAAGGTATAAGTGACGCTTTTGCGTGCCGTCTCCGTGAATCCCGACGGCAGATCACGCCGTCCCTCGTTTTCGTATGCATCGGCGTAGAGGGCCTGCTTCAGCTCATATAAATGCCTGCGCCCTGCCGCGCCGACTATGAGTAACCCGTCACGTTTAAGCACTCGCGCAAATTCACGCTCAGCTATCGGTGCAAACAGACTCACCACCGCATCGGCGGAATCGTCTGCTATTGGAAGCTCGAACACACTCGCCACACCAAAAAATGCGCCGTTTCCATGTAATCTGGCACGCTTTGCCGCTTTATCGCAGGCGTGCTTCGACAGATCAAATCCGTAGACCGAGGCACCGCGTGAAGCGATAATATTTGAATAGTACCCCTCGCCGCAGCCGGCATCGATTACCGTTTTGGCACTTCCGAGCGCATCAGCCACCGCATCGGCAAACGGACGGTAGTAGTCCTTGTCAAGAAACACCGTTCGTGCGCGAACCATTTCTCGGTCGTCTCCGGCTGTCCCCGAGGCGCGCGTCAAGGTAACATAGCCGCTTTTTGCAATATCAAAGCAGTGACGTCTCTCGCCGGAGCAATAGAGGCTTGTTCCGTTCTGTTCAAGCGATGCTGTGCAGAACGGACATGAAAGAATATTCATTTCGCTGTTTCACCGACCTTCCACCGAGCACGCAGCTTTCAATACTTTAATATATTATACCTCATCCCAGCGCCACTTTCAAGCACATCGGTAAAAGTTTTACAGTTTAATAACATCTTACCGCCTCGCCTTGCGGCGGGATTATAAATTATTGTTTGTTGGGGAGTATGATGCTTCGATTATCGCAGCTTCCACGCGGCGCAATGCGCCGCCTGCCGTTGCAGAGGGGAACCAATTACTCTCAAACGCCGATCCATAGGTTCCCCTCTGCACTCCCTTCCTTGGCTCGGCTGAGCCGGCTCTCTTTATTGATATTAGCGTGATCCAGGAGCCGAGTTAGCCGAGCGGAGCAGGGGGGTGCAGGGGGGGCGGATTGGAGCGGCGTCTGAGCGCAAAGCAGCCCCCCTGCATACCGGTAGGCGGTGCGAAGCACCGCAAGGAGCATCAACGCTCGGAGCGCAAACCCACAATATAAACTCAAATTTATATTAAAAAACACAATTTCAAAAAACAGGAGGTGAGCTGTGTGCCGTATAAAGAATTTGATTACAGCTATATAGAAGTCATTTGCTCGGATCTGAAAATAATCTTCATAACCGATGAAAAAGCTACCGTCACAGGTCATAGCGATATCCATATGCACTCGTTTTGGGAGCTTTTTCACCTAAAAAAAGGTTCTCTTATCGTAAACAGCGAAAGTAATCTTATCCGTCTTGATAAAGACCAGATGCTCATAATACCCCCAAACACATATCACAGCTCTGCTTTTTCTGAAGATGCAATTAAGGAAAGCGTATTTTTCACATTTGAACGTGTAAAAAAGCCGGAAGATGATGAAAAGCTTTACGATACCGTACTCTCGGTCTTTTCGGGGTGCGGCTTCTGCAAGATTGAAGATTGCCAATATCTGTCGATTCTCCTTACTGCGGTGCTTGAAAATGATGCCGCATGCAAATTCGCAAAAGGATGGCGCATGCGTGCAAACGTGATAGAGCTAATTTTTTCTCTCTGCGATAAAGTGCAGGACATCGCGCAAACAGGCTTTGATAACACACTTCCCCACAACACATATTGGGTATACAAATACGCAATAGACAGACTTCTTGACATATACTACACTAATGATATAAGCCTTGATTTTTTGAGCAAGAAGCTGTTTGTTTCACCCCAGAATATTACAAGAATTATTTCAAGCGCATACGGCAAGAGCTTCAATGAGCTGAAGCTTGAGTTAAAAATGCGTAATGCTAAAAAAATGTTGCGTGAAACCGAGCTCTCCGTCAGTGAGATCGGCGAAAAAATCGGTTACACGACCTCTCGCGGTTTCTTATCTGCTTTCACAAAATATGAAGGCTGCACTCCGAGCGAATACAGAAAAAGGCATTCTCCGCCTACAAAAACGATATGATACCATTTACGGTATCATATCGTCTTTTATTCGTATTTTCTATATTCTCTCGGCGTTCTCCCCATGTACTTTTTAAAAACGCGCGAAAAGTAGTTGGAGTCTTCAAAACCGACACGAAGCGCAATATCGGTTATGCTTTGATCTGTGCGTTTTAGAAACACTGCTGCCTTTTCTACCCTGTACCGATTTATATAATCAATAGGTGTTTGCCCTGTTTCACGCTTGAAAATATGGCAAAAATATTGCTCTGTAAGATGAAAATGCTTGGCAAGCTCCGCTGTAGTAAGTACTGTATTGTAATTTGCCGCTATATAGGCGAAAACCTCATTTATATCACGTAGTTTGTTTTTTCGCCGCAGTGCCTCACTCCCTGAAAGCGAATTTTTTCTGTAATTGCATGTCAAGTACGCCATAAGTGAATACGCAACACTTTTTATTCTCATGTCGTATGCTGTGGCTTTTGTCTGCTGCTCTGCATAGATTCTCTCAAAGCAATCTTTAACAAACACATCTCCGACAATATGCGCTTCAAATACGAAGTCATCAAATTCGATATCCGCAAAAAACTGCGTAAATATGTGCATACATAAGTGCTCACCGTCACTGCTGTTAGTGGAATGGCGCTCTTCACTGTTAACAATGAAAAGATCCCCTGCCTTAACCGTATATTCAATACCTCCGCTGATGATTTCACATTCTCCCGATATAAAATAAAGCAATTCAAGATGCTCATGCCAATGGGAGTGATATTCCCCAAGGTCACGGTTAAGCTTAAGCTTAACTTGAAAATTTCGTTCAATCGGCGATATTGATTCATATGTAGATAAGCAGTCTTTCATATGTCCTCCGTATTAAAATCGTGCTTATAGTAACATAAATTTGTGCTTATATATATTCTACAGCATATTCGCTCTTATGTCAATTACATTTAGAAATAATCTTTCTCGTATTAATTAAAATTGTGCTAATATAGATTAATTATGTTATAGAAGTGTTATAAAAAAAATATATAATTATTTATAGGTATAAAAAACATTTAGTAAAAAGCGCGAATTTTCGCAAATAACTTAATACAAGGATAAAAAATGGGAACTATCGACAAGCCTTGGGAATCCTACATAGAGCCATTTAAAATAGCAGATAATCTGTATTTTGTAGGCTGCCATGCGGCTTCTTCGCATCTCATCACGACAAGCGAGGGACTTATTCTTATCGACACCGGATATCCGCAGAATTTATATTTGGTAATTGATGCTATATACAAGCTCGGATTCAATCCGTATGACATCAAATACATAATCCATTCCCATGGGCACTATGATCATCTGGGCGGTACAAAAGCACTTGTCGAGCTGACAGGAGCAAAGACTTTTATCGGCGCAGATGATGTTGACTATGCTAACGGCAGACTTGATCTCACGTGGGCAAAGGAGCTTGGTTACGAATACCATGAGGCATTTGAGCCGGATGTTCTTATGCATGACGGGGATATTATACGCCTTGGTGAAGTTGAGATAGAAGTGCTTTCTACCCCCGGTCACACCCCCGGAACAATGTCATTTTTCTTCGATACAACATATGAAAACAAGACATATCGCGTCGGAATGCACGGCGGAGTTGGTACTAACTCAATGATGACCGCTTTCCTCGAAAAATACTGACTCAGCACAGACTGTCGTCAAAAGTTTTACGATGGGCTTGAAAGGCTAAAAAGCAAAAAGGTTGATATATTCATAGGAAATCATGTTTGGAATAACAATACGCGCCAAAAATACGAGCGCATGATTGCAGGAGAGCCCAACCCATTCATTAATTCCGAAGAATGGGTAAAATCCCTTGACCAATGCCGCACAAATCTCGAAAACCAGCTTGCAAATGAAGCAGCAGAAAAATAAGCAAGGCTTACAAATCGTTTGAGTATGCACTTAAAAAACTCGAAAACGAATAAATAAAAATAAATAAAAGAGGTACAAGCAAATGAAAATTTTAATGATTGGCGCACACCAGGACGACAATGAGTTCCGCTGCGGCGGACTCGCGCACAAGTACGTACAGCTCGGGCATGAGGTTACCTTCCTCAGCATGTGTAACGGCTGCGGCGGGCACCACATCCTGACCCCCGCAGAAACAACAGCCACCCGAGCAAAGGAATCTGCCGCAGTTGCAAAGCTTCTCGGCATCACCTATGACGTGTGGGATGATGTTAACGACTGCACCCTCGTTGCAGACCTCAACAACCGCAGACGCCTTATCCGCTACATAAGACGCATCTCTCCGGATCTCGTCATCGCTCACCGTCCCAATGACTACATGCCAGACCACCGCGCATCCGGTCAGCTTGTGCAGGACGCTTCATACATGCTCATAGTTCCTCACGAATGTCCTGACGTGCCCGCAATGAAGGATATGCCGGTTATCATTTATAACGAGGACTCCTTCAAGTGTCCTCCCTTCAGCGCAGACATTATTCTTGATATGGATGCAGAGATCGACATCAAGATGCAGATTGCAAACCTCAACACATCACAGGTATATGAGTGGCTTCCCTACACCGAGCATGAAACCGTTCCTGAAGGTGCGGCTGAGCGTTTTGAGTGGCTCAAGGGCATGGACACCACCAAGTGGTATACCGATGAAGAGGTCAAGGCTCTGCCGCGCGGATATGCGGTACGCTACGCAAAGACTGCGGCACGCTTCAGAAAAGAGCTTGTTGAGAAATACGGCGAAGAACGCGGAAGCAAAATACGTTATGCCGAGGCATATGAAGTGTGCGAATACGGCGCTCCGCTTACGGATGAGCGAAAAGCACAGCTTTTCCCATTTTAATG
>JAZRAB010000147.1:0-15469 GCA_045634345.1 Candidatus Flemingiibacterium sp.
TGAATAATAATGAAACTTTTAGAAGATCGCATTTTGTCCGACGGAATAATCAAAGATGGCGGTATTGTGAAGGTAGACAGCTTCTTAAATCATCAGATGGACATATCGCTGATAAATGAAATTGGCAAAGAGTTCTACAGATTATTTGGCTCTGAAAATATTACAAAAATTCTGACCGTTGAAGCGTCGGGAATCGGGATTGCCTGCATTGCGGCACAGTATTTTAATGTGCCTGTAGTGTTTGCAAAGAAGGCAGAATCCAAGAATCTTGACGGGGATGTTTACACGTCCAAGGTTGTGTCTTACACCAAAGGAAAGGAATACGACATTCGCGTTTCAAAGAAATACATATCCGCCGAAGACCGCGTGCTTATCATTGACGATTTTCTTGCCAAAGGAAAGGCTGTTTTTGGACTTTGTGATATTATAGCGCAGGCAGGCGCGGCTCTTGCCGGAGTGGGAATCTGCATCGAAAAGGGATTTCAGGAAGGCGGCGCTGTAATACGCGAAAAGGGGATTCATCTTGAATCTCTTGCTATAGTTGAGCTTGACGAAACCGGCGGAATTAAATTTAGAAGCTGAGGTAACTATGAACTTACAACCAAAAACACCGAGCGAATCCTACACCGAATCCGTCCAGATACTCAATCTCGGAACGATGAACGGATATAACCGTCTGTTTGGCGGCAAGCTCATGGAATGGATAGATATATGCGCGGCTGTTGTTGCACGCCGTCATGCTAACCGCAATGTAACGACGGTGCTTGTCGATACTCTCGAATTTAAGGAGCCGGCATATGCCAACAGTCTTGTCGTACTTTGCGGCAAGCTCGTATACGTCGGAAGAACGTCAATGGACGTTCGCGTACAGTCATATGTAGAGAAGCTTGATGGGACACGTCAGCTTATAAATTCTGCGTATCTTACGCTTGTGGCACTTGATGAGAATGACAAGCCTACACCGGTCCCTTCGCTTGCCCTTACCACGGACGAGGAGCATGCGGAGTGGAACTCGGCTAAAGAACGCCGCGAGGCAAGGAAGGGAACATAGGGATGAAAAAAGTACCGTTTTGGAAATGGCTTCCGTATATAGCAGTGATGGTGGTGCTGTTTTATATTGTGCCGCCGCTGCTTGATGGGACTGCGCTTGAGGACTTCGCACTAAAAATAATTACCCCTGCCTGCTGTCTTGGCGGCGGCCTGATATTTGGTAAAATAAACGGTTGGGTCTGGTACTACTGCGTGGTTGTCGCGCTCATTTTCGCACCGACTCTCGTACTCAATTATACGCAGAACGACCTTCACTACATATTCGAATACGGCGGACTCGCACTGATGGGCAGTGTGCTTGGATATGCGTTTCATCGTGATAAATATTAAGTAGTCACAAAAAGGCTCACCTGAACCCCAGGTGAGCCTTTTGATATGCATTATTGGTATTTTACAACTTCACATTTTTCGGTTTCTGGGTAATATCTGAAGCTGGTGTAGGTTTGTGGGACAGTTAAATCAGTGTGTGATGAATCGCCGAATACAACATACCAATAACTTAATTCCTCATTCTCATATACACAATTTTGACGCGGTGTATATTGTGTGAGCTCTTCACTCCAACCGTCAAGTTGCTCGAGTTCTCTGCCGTCGCAGGTGATAAACTGCACTTTCTTATCCTTTGTAAGAACAGCCGCGCCGAAGGAGTCAACCATAAGCGGATATTCGATGCGGTCGGTTTGGTATACAACCTCGCCTGTCTGCGAAATTATCGAAAATTCGGTATTGTCGTAATTAAACATCATAAGGTGCTCGCTGCAGTTCGAGCAGCAGCTGAGGATGTGAGCGGGAGTAGCATTTATCGGCTCCATTGCACCGTTGTAGAGAATAATGTTATCGCGCTCCTCGGGGTTTTTACGGATATAGGTTAATCTGTCAGCCTCGTAGATATACTGTGCCTGATGCGTTGAGAGAACCTCTCCGCAAACGGTTATTGCGTCGCCGCGAAGAAGTATTTCGCCGTTTTGGTCGAGCACCCACGGTGATAAAATAGTACTTTCGAAGAAATTATCATCCGCAGAAGCAGTACGTACTCTCGCGCTCATATATGGAATACTGTCAAGACGAAGACTATAAACATTGCAGTTTTTAATTATGCCGTTATCACGGTACAGAATATAAATATTGCTGTCGCCGTTTCCGCAGGCATCGTATATATCATTTGATACGCTGAATGGAAGTTGGAAAACGCCGGATGCATTTTCGAGTATCATCCCTGCTGAATCTGCTATGCTGTAAAGCGTGCTGCTATCGGATTTATATATTTCGGTAAGATTGCTCGGTTTGTCATCGAGCTTTATTGCACGAACGTGCTCGGATTCTGATGAAAACTCATCGTTTCGGACAGTCAAACGAGCACCGTCCTCAAATTCGGTCTGCGAGACGATTTCTCCTTGGACGGAAGCACCTATCTGTTTAAAATCTCCGGTGTAGAGCGTTTTGTTAAGGAGTATGTAATCTCCGTATATTTGAACGCTGTTATAGTGAGAATTAAACTCATAGGTTTCAAGTAAGCCGTCTTCGAGTATGAAAGCAAAGGTCTTTTGAAGGAACACATACCGCGATTTTATCTCGCCGTTTTCCTCATACTTCACCTCGCCGAAATCTAAAAATCCGCGCCAACGTCTGCCGCTCTTGGCATCGTATAGGATGTATTTATCCTCTGCCTTAGTGACAAGATAATTTGGGGTGTTTAATATTATACTGCCCTCATACTGAAAAGCAATTTCAGTATTACTCTCAAGCGGAAGATCATGCTCATTGCATGAAGACAGCAGCATGGTAAGAAAGAGAAGAATTAAAAATCGTTTCATAAAGCACCTCTATGAAATTCAGTTGATTATATGACGACGGTACGGTGCATTTTGTTCCGTGAAATTTTAAAATATGCTCTTCTTGAAATACCTTTTATTTTCAAGAAGAGCATATAATCAAATCTTATTTTACCTTGATGATAGATTCATCCCAAGCGGTGGGAGCATCGTAACCGAGGAGATTTACCATTGTCGCCGCTACGTTCGAGAGCCCGAACTTGCCGTCGTCAGTCTTGACTTCGTATTTGTCCGCACTGTAATTATCGTAAATATAGCAGGGAACGGGATTTAAGGTGTGGCTAGTCTTTGCTTTGAGAGAGCCGTCCTTATTCTTCTTCGGCTCGCCCGATTTCTTGTCAACCTCATACATCTCGTCAGCATTTCCGTGGTCAGCGGTAATAAGCGCCGCACCGTGGAGCTTGTCCACAACTGCGAGGATTCGTGCGAGCTGTAAATCGAGTGCTTCAACGGATATCTGCGTTGCAAGGAAAGATCCGGTGTGACCTACCATGTCACCGTTCGGGAAGTTGACGCGCAGATACTTATATTTGCCGGATTCGAGACATTCGATAAGCTTGTCGGTAATTTCCGCACACTTCATCCAAGGTCTCTGCTCAAACGGAACAACATCCGAGGGGATTTCAATGTAGGTTTCGAGTTCTTCGCTGAACTTGCCGGACTTGTTACCGTTCCAGAAGTAGGTTACATGACCGTATTTCTGTGTCTCGGAAATTGCAAGCTGTGATACGCCGGTGCCTGCGAGGTACTCGCCCATTGTCTCGGTAATTTCGGGGGGCGAAACAAGGTACTTCTTCGGAATATGCAGGTCTCCGTCATATTCGAGCATGCCTGCGTATACCACCTTGGGATAACGGACACGGTCGAATTTGTCAAGATTCTCGTCATCGAACGCTTTGGAAATCTCAATCGAGCGGTCGCCGCGGAAGTTGTAGAAGATCACGCTGTCACCGTCGTTTACAGTGCCGACGGGCTTGCTGTTCTCTGCAATAACGAAGGGGGGGAGATCCTGGTCGATTACCTTCAGTTCCTCGCGGTAAGTCTTGACAGCCTCTGCCGCAGATGCAAACTGTCTGCCCTCGCCGAGAACGTGAGTTTTCCAACCAAGCTCAACCATGCCCCAGTTGGCTTCGTAGCGGTCCATTGTGATCTGCATACGTCCGCCGCCCGATGCGATCTTAATATCGAAGCTTGCGTCGCGCAGATCAGCGATAAATGCTTCAAACGGATCAATATATTCAAGCGCGGAGGTTTCGCCAACATCACGTCCGTCAATGAGTATGTGTATGCGAACTGTGGAAATGCCCTCTTTCTTTGCCTGAATAAGCATTGCTTTCAGATGGTCGATGTGAGAGTGTACGTTACCGTCGGAGAAAAGTCCGAGAAAGTGGAGAGTTGAGCCGTTGTTTTTTACATTGGCAATAAGCTCCTGCCAGGTTGCGGATGCGAACATTTTACCCGATTCGATAGACTGGGAAACGAGCTTTGCGCCTTGTGCGAAAACTTGTCCCGCACCGAGAGCGTTGTGACCGACCTCGGAGTTGCCCATATCATCGTCGGAGGGAAGTCCGACTGCTGTGCCGTGAGCTTTTAAATTTACATGCGGATACTTAGATGCGAGCATATCGAGAGTAGGTGTGTATGCCGCCGCAACTGCATTTGCCGCACCGTTCGGCGCAACGCCGATACCGTCCATAACAATAGTAAGAACAGGACCTTCAATGCCTGCGAAGCTCGGAAGTTTTGTCAGTTTTTTATCCATTGATGTAGCCTCCATAAAAATAAAATCATTCATTTAATATTATACACCCAAATTATGAATAATCAATGGCATTTTGTAATTTTTTCAAAAATCCGCAAATTAAATAAAATCCATTGTATTATACAATGCGGCATTAGAATTATTAATGAAAACGGAAATAATATTACTATTATCTATAAATCAGAAAAGAAACTTGTGTTGCTAAAACATTAAACTTGTATTAAAATTTATATAAATCTATTGACAAGTTATGTTTGACGTGATAGAATATAATCATAAGATAAACTGCAGGAGGACTAAAATGAAGAAAACATTATACAGCTTGATGCTCTCGGATGACGTTGTACGTGAAATAGATATACTCGCACATAGGATGGGCACAAATCGCTCAAATCTCGTGAACCGCATCCTTGCCGAGCATGTGTCACTGCGAACACCTGAGGAGCAGATCAACGATATTTTTCGTGCCTTGGAGGAAATGATTTCTCCGTCGCGTGAGTTAGTACCGTTTTTTGAGCCGAACACAAGGACAATGTCGCTTAAATCCTGCCTTGAATATAAGTACCGTCCGACGGTGAGATATGAGGTTGAGCTTTACGGTACGCCGGAAAACGGTGCAATGGGGGCATTGTCCGTTATTCTGCGAACACAGTCAGGTGCACTTATTGACGCTATGATGCAATTTTTTGCCTTATGGAAGCGAATCGAGGATACCTGCCTTGCACCGAGGTCAGGAACTCGTAATTATGCTTTATATGACGGCAAATTTGTACGTACTCTAGTTTGCAATGGTGATATGACATCAAAAGAGCTTGCAAATGAGATATCGAGCTATGTGCAGCTTTTCGATCTGCTAATGAAACGCTATATCAGCGGGACATTCACCGCCGATGATGTGGCATCCGGATACATGAAGGCTCTAGCCAACGGTGAAATAAGAATATAGGAGAATATGGAGGCATAAAGATGAACGCACAGAAATTCACACAAAAATCAATAGATACAATTAATTCAGCGCAGAATATTGCTAAAGAAGCAAGGAATCAGGCACTTACCCCCGAGCATATTCTATATGCGCTCATAGATCAGGACGGCGGACTTATCCGCTCACTTCTTGGTAAGATGGGGGCGGACTGCGATGCGCTTCTTTCAGAGCTTGATACGATAATTTCAAAGCTTCCGAAGGTGTCGGGCGGAGAACTTTATCCCTCGCGTGAGACATCGGAGGTGCTTCGCTTTGCAGAAAAGGCGGCGAAGCAATTGAAGGACGAATATATTTCGGTTGAGCATATTATGCTCGGTCTCTTCTCTGAGGGGGGCAAAAATGTGCGTACACTGCTTTCCGATCACGGTATTACGCGCGACGGCTTTACGAAAGCACTTGCAAATGTCAAGACAGCGCCCGTGACGAGTGATAACCCCGAGGACACATATGACGTGCTTGCAAAGTACGGTACTGATCTTGTGGAGCGTGCACGCTCGCAAAAGCTTGATCCCGTTATCGGCAGAGACACGGAGATTCGCAGTGTTATCCGTATTCTTTCGCGTAAGACAAAGAACAATCCCGTACTGATTGGTGAACCGGGCGTTGGTAAGACCGCTATAGCGGAGGGACTTGCGCAGCGCATAGTGCGCGGTGACGTGCCGGACGGACTTAAAGAGAAGACGATATTTTCACTTGATATGGGTGCACTTATCGCAGGTGCAAAGTACCGCGGCGAGTTTGAGGAACGTCTCAAAGCGGTGCTAAATGAGATAAAAAAATCCGATGGGCGCATTATTCTCTTTATAGACGAGCTTCATACTATCGTCGGAGCCGGAAAAACAGAGGGGTCAATGGATGCAGGTAATCTCCTAAAGCCCATGCTCGCGCGAGGTGAGCTTCACTGTATCGGTGCGACCACGCTTGACGAGTATCGCAAGTACATCGAGAAGGATGCGGCGCTTGAACGCCGGTTCCAGCCCGTGCTTGTCGATGAGCCGACGGTTGAGGATACGATATCAATTCTGCGCGGACTTAAGGAGCGATATGAGATATTCCACGGTGTGCGTATTCACGATAACGCAATAGTAGCGGCATCCGCCCTCTCGCATCGCTATATTTCCGATCGTTTTCTGCCCGATAAGGCTATCGACCTCGTAGACGAGGCGTGTGCGATGATACGTACCGAAATGGATTCGATGCCAAGTGAGCTTGACGACATTCGTCGGCGTATCATGCAGCTTGAGATTGAGGAAATGGCACTCAAAAAAGAGGAGGATCAGTTGAGCCGTGACCGTCTTTCAAAGCTGTCGAGTGAGCTTGCGGCTGAAAAGGACAAATTTAATGAGCTGAAATCACGCTGGGATGCGGAGAAAAGCTCTGTAGATGAAGTAAAAGAATTAAAAGCACAGCTTGAAGCAATGAGTGCTGAGATCGAACAGGCTCAACTCCGTCTTGAATACGAAAAAGCAGCAAAGCTTAAGTACTCCGACTTACCCGAGCTTCAGAAGAAGCTTACTGAAGCGGAAGCACGTGCGGAAAATCAAAATGAGAACACTCTTGTTCACGATACTGTGACCGAGGAGCAGATTGCCGAAATTGTGGCAAAGTGGACGGGAATACCTGTATCGAAACTGGTTGAGGGTGAGCGAGAAAAGTTATTGCATCTCGACGAGGTGATTCACAAGCGTGTTATCGGACAGGACGAGGCGGTAACGCTTGTTACAGAGGCGATTCAGCGTAGCCGTGCGGGAATCGCTGATCCCAACAGACCGATAGGCAGCTTTATGTTCCTTGGCCCGACGGGTGTTGGTAAGACAGAGCTGGCAAAATCGCTTGCCGAGTGCCTATTTGATGATGAACACAATCTTGTACGCATCGACATGACCGAGTATATGGAAAAATTCAGCGTGTCGCGTCTTATCGGAGCCCCTCCCGGATATGTCGGATATGACGAAGGCGGTCAGCTTACAGAAGCGGTACGACGTAAGCCTTATTCCGTTGTGCTCTTTGATGAGGTGGAAAAGGCGCATCCTGATGTATTTAACATACTTCTGCAGATACTCGATGACGGTCGGGTTACAGACAGTCAGGGAAGAACGGTGGATTTTAAAAATACCATAATTATTCTTACTTCAAATCTTGGCAGTATGCATCTGCTTGACGGAATAAACGATGCGGGTGAAATTTCAGAAGAAGCAAGAGGACGTGTTATGGCGGAGCTTCGCGCTTCATTCAGACCGGAGTTCTTAAACCGACTTGATGAGATAATCATGTTCAAGCCGCTGACCAAAGATAATCTTACCGGAATAATCGATAATCTTCTTGCATCGCTCGAATCGCGTCTTGCCGCGCGTTCACTTTCTCTGCGTGTTAGCGATGCAGCGAAAGCGCTTATCATAGATGCCGGATATGATCCGATATACGGCGCACGTCCGCTTAAGCGGTATCTGCAAAGTGCGGCGGAGACGCTTATCGCCAAGGAGATTCTGCGCGGTGAGATTTCACAAGGCTCAACGCTTGTAGTCGATGTTGAGGGCGACAAACTCGTGTGCCTGGCAGAGTGAGATACTAATGCTCTGACAAATAATAATTTGCAGAGATACAAAAAAGCAAAGCAGTTTAATTCTGCTTTGCTTTTTGTATGTTATGTAATTATATATGAGCTTCAACCCAATCAGCGATAACGCCGGGATTGGTCGGGAATCCGTGAGGATGATGTCCCTGTGAAACACGCTTTATAACTGTGAGCAGACCCGGATGGTCAGCATACATTTCCTCGAGCAAGAGACCGTTTTCCTCGTATTCGACTATTATATCATCGGTTCCGTATACCATGAGTATCGGTATCTTCTTTTCGATGATTATGGGCGCCTTGTTAATTGGATGATTGTCGAAGTTGAGAAGTGTTGCTCTGGTAATGCCCGGATATGCCTTTACGAATTCGTTGTCCCAAATTTTGTTGTTTTCAGCAGTACGCTTTCCGGGGATGCTGAGAAAATTCAACACAGGAGCGTCGATAAACATACATTGTATAAGATCAGGATAGAAGCCTGCAAAGTTAACTGCATGGCAGCCGCCGCAGCTCATGCCGACGGGCACACATTTCTTGTTAAGGCCGTATTTTTCACTGACGTATGCCGCAAAACGCGCTTTTGCGTCGCAGTCTTCCTTGGTTGCCCATCTGTTGTTATTCTTGAGATAAGCAGCATGGAATCCGCGCTTCAGAAGCTCAATCTCAGCTTCGGGGAATGCGCCCCAATATTCCGTTTTGATAGTCCAGCTCTTTTTTTCATTAGCTTTCTCCGGGAATACAATGATTGCCTCTTTTCCCTCGAATGTGAACTCCTCCGCCTTAAATCCGTGCCATGTAGTTTGTACGCTCATTTCTAAATCTCCTTTTTCTATGTTTATAAAAATGGATTTGGGTATAATCAAAAAACGCACTGACAAGCAGTGCGTTTTTTCTTTCACCGATGACGAGCATCGGCTGGTGAGCCACTGGAGATTCGAACTCCAGACCCTTTGATTAAAAGTCAAATGCTCTGCCAACTGAGCTAGTGGCTCATTAGTATTCTATTGTTCCCGAACACTAATATATTATACCACAGCCGTTTTGTCTTGTCAAGGGGTTTTTGTAATTATTTTACGTATTTTATAAGGGATAAACGGAGTTAGTTAGGGGATGCGGATGTATGAATAATATTATCGGAAAACACCTCTCGTGTTTCATCCAAAAGACCGTTTGAATTATTTTTCAGTGCTTCATAACCGTATAATATCGAACCGCAGTAGGAACGCTCTGCGCGTGCAAATTCAACCTGTGCGCGAAGCTCGTTTTTCGGAGCATCCCAGGTGTCGTAGTTGTAAACGCCGTGGCTGATGATAAGGTCAATATCTGTGCCATTGATCTGATTACTCCACCATTTTACAAGTACATCGTATGGCGCGGCGGGAGTAGAGAATCGCCAATATAACTGTGGGGCAATATAGTCGATGTAGCCGCCTTTTATCCAAGCAGTAGGATCACAGTAAATAGCGGAGTAGGATTCAAGTCCGTAAGTCGCACTTCCGCCGTTATTGCCATCATCATTTTGCCAAATACCGAATGGAGCAACCCCAAATTCGCAATCTTCATTTGCCGATTTTATAGCATCGTAGCAAGACTTTATCATCTGATTTACATTCTCACGACGCCAATCATCAATAGGCAGATTTTTACCGTAGGCAGCATAGCTTGTTCTATCATCAAATTTGGCGAGTGTCCCGTCTTCGCAGTAGACGGGATATGGGTAAAAATAATCGTCGAATATTATACCGTCAACTTCGTAATTTTCGGCAATCTCGGCGACACCGCTTGCTATGAGCTCGCGCACTTCGGGGATTCCGCAATCAAAATACAATCGTCCGTCTGCGTATGGTACGGTGTATTCCGGATTTTTTCGCGCCGGATGCTTTTTTGCAAGCACCTGAACATCGTGCATCGGTGAAGACGCTGAACCGACTGTAACACGCAGTGGGTTTACCCACGCATGCACGGATATACCTTTTTTATGAGCTGTATCTATAAGATACGCAAGCGGATCAAAATCGTCCGGAAGATTATCTCCCTGTGTGCCGGAGATGTATTCTGAAATAGGAAAAAATTCCGATTTGTATAGCGCATCCGCTGCCGGGCGCACTTGAAAATACACGGTATTCAAGTTGGCATCAACACAAGTGTTTACTATATCGTCAAGCTCCAAGCGAAGCTTATCTTCAGATAAACCTTTCCGCGAAGGATAATTTATATTATAAACAGTAGCAATATAAATGCCGCGCACTTCTTTTTTATATTCTGCAATGGTATTTTCATCTGTGTTATTTGGAGGGGGGAGCGAGCTGCTTCCGGTATTATTTTTCATAAGTGATGAAAGTGAAACGAAAATCGTTGCAGACATGAAGATAAACATTAAAAAGGCTAACATAAACACAAAAACATGTGAAATGCCGGGAATTTGCCGGGTGGACTGTATTTTGCTTGAATAGCTTTTATTCATTTGAATTTCCTCATAGATAAATAATATTTACATACATTATAACAGAATTATACGTTATGCTCAAGCGGTAAATATTTGTAATTTTGAAAAACAAGCATATGCATAATTGTAATCAAATTGCAGAAAATTTAGACAGCCATGTTATAATATTACGCGCACTTGTAATAATATATTATAGAATATAAAGCGGAGGAAATAAAAATGACTGTTATTTCAATGCTTCCGGTGATTTGGCTTGCCCTGATACTTGCGGCGATTTTTTGCGAAGCGCTCTTTGAAAGTCTCGTTGCTGTTTGGTTTGCACCGGCGGCTGCGATTGCCCTTGTCTGCGGTTGGTTTGGTGTCGCTCCAAGAGTGCAGGTACTTATATTTTCGATAAGTGCAGTCATAATGATAACTGCTGCGAAAATCATTTTGCGTGCGATAAGTAATCATGAAAAACATAAAAGTCATGATGCGGACATAGAATAAATAAAATCATATTGGAGGCTCACTTAATGTCAGATGTGGTCTTATATAAAAATAATAGGTCACGGGTTGAAAAAATCCGTGAAGGCGTATTAGTCGGAGTAAAATTCACCGTTGTTGTACTTTTGCTATGTGCCGCATGCGCTATTTGCTATACACTCGCACGGTTTATGTCTGGGGATACTGCGGCGGCAATTGCCAAGACGGAGGAGCGGAGGCTTCCCGTAATAGTGATAGATGCAGGACACGGCGGAATTGACAGCGGCGCTGTGGGAATCGACGGAAGCCTTGAAAAAGAGATAAATCTTGCTGTCGCAGAGCGAATTGCAATGCTTTGCAGGCTGTCCGGAATCGAGTGCGCGATGACGCGCACGGAAGATCATATGCTAGCTGATGAGAGCATGAAATCGCATCGGAAGATGACCGACCTGAAGAATCGCCTCGCCGTGGTGAATAGTATTACCGAGTCGGGAGAGAAAGCGCTTCTTGTAAGCATACATATGAATAATTTTTCATCTCCTAAATATTCGGGACTGCAGGTTTGGTATTCACCAAATACAGATAAAAGCGCACAGCTTGCATCCTATGTTCAAAGCTACGCGCGTACATGGCTCGACAGCAGAAACACCCGCGAAATTAAGCGTGCTACATCAGCGATATATATGCTTGAGCGTTCATCAGTCCCATCAATACTTATTGAGTGTGGATTTATGTCAAATCCCGAGGAGTGTGCCTCGCTTTCAAACGAAGAATATCGCACAAAGCTGGCAGTGACGATATTTTCGGCGCTATGCGATTATTTAGGAAACATATAGAAAAAACTCCGCGTGAGCGGAGTTTTTCTTTGTATGCAATTACTTAAGCTTTTTAAGTTCGTTAACGATGTCAAGAACTTCCCAAGGAGCGTTAAGATCCTCACGTCCCATGTGACCGTATGCCGCGAGTTTTCTGTAGATCGGACGGCGAAGCTTGAAGCGGTCAATGATAGCTGCGGGGCGAAGATCAACAAGCTCTGCAACCTTTGCGGAAATCTTTTCGGGATCAACTGTTGCTGTGCCGAAGGTCTCGATAAGTACTGAAACCGGCTTTGCAACGCCGATAGCGTATGCAATCTGAACCTCACACTTGGAAGCAAGACCTGCCGCAACAACATTCTTTGCTATGTAACGTGCGGCGTAAGATGCGGAGCGGTCAACCTTGGTCGGGTCCTTGCCGGAGAAGGCACCGCCGCCGTGACGGGAATAGCCGCCGTAGGTGTCAACGATTATCTTACGTCCGGTGAGTCCGGAGTCACCGTGAGGACCGCCTACAACGAAGCGACCGGTGGGATTCACGAAAATCTTGGTGTTATCATCTATGAATTTTGCAGGGATGATAGGCTTGATAACATTCTCGATGATATCAGCGCGGATCTGCTCAAGCTCAACATCAGCACTGTGCTGGCTTGATACAACGATTGCGTCTACGCGAACGGGAGTGTCACCGTCATATTCAACCGTTACCTGAGATTTACCGTCAGCGCGGAGATAGGAAAGAGTGCCGTTCTTTCTGACCTCGGTAAGACGAAGCGCAAGCTTGTGAGCAAGGGATATGGGAAGCGGCATAAGCTCGGGAGTTTCGTCACAAGCGTAGCCGAACATGAGTCCCTGGTCACCGGCGCCGGTATCAAAATTGTCTGTAAGTACGCCTTCTTTTGCTTCGAGTGCCTTATCAACACCGAGCGCGATATCAGGCGACTGACCGTGAATCTGATTAAGAACAGCGCAGGTGTCGCAGTTAAAGCCCTTTGCATCATCGTCGTAACCAATCTCACGAACGGTTTCACGAACGATCTTCTGGAAATCGACCACAGCCTTTGTAGTGATCTCGCCCATGAGCATTACGATACCGGTGGTAGTTGTGGTCTCGCAAGCAACGCGGGACATAGGGTCCTGCTCAAGCAGGGCATCGAGTACCGCATCGGAAATCTGGTCGCAGATTTTATCGGGATGTCCTTCGGTTACGGACTCAGAAGTGAAAAGATGTTTTGCCATTTTTATTCCTCCAAATTTTACAAGCAGTAAAAGCAAAGCCCTCGGAATCCCGAGGGCTAAAAGGCATTATGATGCTCTCATCTCCTCGGATTTAGCACCTTTCGGCAAGGAATGCCGCAGGTTGCCGGGTTTCGCAGGGCCGGTCCCTCCACCGCTCTTGATAAGATATTATTTTTACAGATATATTGTATCACACAATGCTTATTTTGTCAAGTGGTATTCAAAATAGTTCGACAAAAAATTTAACCAACTGCGAGCCGAAGGTCATGATAAGTCCGGCGGTGACGACTCCACCGAATATTGAGATAGACGCAGGAAGTTTCTTCATATCAAAAATTGAAGCAACGAGCGCGCCCGTCCATGCGCCGGTGCCGGGCAGGGGGATGGCAACAAAGAGGAAAAGTCCCCAAGCAGCATATTTCTCAATTTTCGGGCGGTTTTTGTCGGCTTTTTCATAGAGCCAATTGGAAATTTTATTGAAAAGCCCAATACTGCATCCGCGCATCCACTTGAGCACGGCTTTCACGAACAGTAGAATAAACGGTATCGGCAGGCAGTTGCCGATGATAGAAACGATAAGAGTCCAATGCCAAGGCAGTCCCATTCCGGTGCCAATCGGTACAGCGCCGCGGAGTTCAATGAGCGGTACCATTGACACGAAAAAAACAGTCAGATATTTAAATAAAAGTGACACTTTTATACCTCTTCAAATTTGATATTCGTTGAAACTATTCTATCACATTTACGCCTGTTTTGCAAGTGCTTTGAGGTTGCAATTGCGAAAATTTACATTAAATACAAAATGTAAATAAACATCATGTATTTTGCAAATTATATATGAAGAATGCGCGAAAGTCGCTTGTAAAGAAGCAAATTAATCAGCGAACAGATGATACCTTTGACAAGATTAAATGGTGCAACGGCAAATATTATCAGGGTTTCAAGATTTTTGACGAGTGCATTTGATTCGGTGCCTTGGGAGATAATCGCATCTAATGGGAAGTGTGCGAGAGTAACATATGCCGGAATCATTATGAAGTAATTAATAAAACAGCCAATGACAACGAGCGATACAATACCTACTATCAGCGACATTACAGCACCCTTAAGGGACTTTTTGTATTTGTATATAAGGGAAGCCGGCACAACAAAAGCGCATCCCATAACGAAATTTGCGAGTTCACCGACTCCCGCAGTGATAGTTCCGTTCAAAAAGAAATTCAAAATATTCTTAAGAAATTCCATTATAACAGCGGCAAGCGGTCCCATTGCAAAGCCGCCCATGAGGATTACAGCTTCAGACAAGTCTAATTCGTAAAATCCCGGCGCAAACGGGAGCGGAAATTCAAAAAGCATGATTATGGCGGAGATCGCAGTCAGAATAGCAATCTTCACCATATTTTTGGGGGTAAATAAATTTTTTTCTTTAATCATAATAATTCTCCTATGTAAATTTAAGGAGAAGATAAAAAAAGCTCCGACGCAAATCGGAGCAGCTAATACATAGTAATAGCCTATCTTCTCTCATCCGGACTTTACCGTCGGTGCAGGAATCTCACCTGCTCAACCGCACAAAGCGGGTCGCGGACTTTACCGCCGGTATGGAATTTCACCATGGCCCGAAGATAATTAAATCAGGGGACCGCTTACGCGATCCCTTGAAGCTTAGCATAAGCTAAAATTATTCGATGATGGATGCAACGACACCCGAACCAACGGTTCTACCACCCTCACGGATAGCGAGGCGGAGACCCTGCTCAATAGCGATAGGAGTGATAAGCTCAACAGTCATATCAACGTTATCGCCAGGGCGGCACATTTCAACGCCCTCGGGAAGGTTGATGATACCGGTAACGTCGGTAGTTCTGAAGTAGAACTGAGGTCTGTAACCGGAGAAGAAAGGCTTCTGACGTCCGCCTTCCTTTTCAGTAAGAACGTAAACCTGAGCTACGAACTTGGTGTGGGGGTTTACAGAGCCGGGCTTGCAGAGAACCTGACCGCGCTCGATCTCGTTCTTCTGGATACCACGGAGAAGAGCACCGATGTTGTCACCAGCCTCAGCAGCGTCCATGAGCTTATGGAACATTTCGATACCGGTAACGACAGTCTTCTTTCTCTCTTCGGTAAGACCGATGATTTCAACTTCCTCGTTGAGCTTGATGATACCGCGCTCAACACGACCGGTAGCAACAGTACCACGGCCGGAGATCGAGAATACGTCCTCGACAGGCATAAGGAAGGGAAGGTCATCATTTCTTGCGGGAGTAGGAATGTACTCGTCAACAGTCTTCATGAGCTCAACG
>JAZRAB010000148.1:0-2469 GCA_045634345.1 Candidatus Flemingiibacterium sp.
GAACGCTGTTATCGCGCTCCGTGAGCCGTCACTCGGTCCGGTATTCGGAGTTAAAGGCGGCGCGGCTGGCGGCGGTTACGCTCAGGTCGTACCTATGGAAGACATCAATCTCCACTTCACCGGCGACTTCCACGCAATCACTGCCGCAAACAACCTCCTTTGCGCAATACTCGACAATCACCTCCAGCAGGGCAACGAGCTTGGTATCGACCCCAGACGTGTTGTTGTAATCCGCTGCACCGATACCAATGACCGTGCACTCCGCAACTGCGTTATAGGCATGGGCGGCAAGCTTTCCGGTGTTGTACGTGAGGATCATTTCCAGATTACAGTTGCTTCCGAGGTTATGGCTATTCTTTGCCTCGCAGAGTCCATTTCCGACCTCAAAAAGCGTCTTGGCAATATTCTTGTTGCTTACAAATATGACGGCTCGCCCGTATATGCACGCGATATTAAGGCAGAGGGCTCTATGACCGCGCTTCTTAAGGATGCAATCAAGCCTAATCTCGTTCAGACTCTCGAAAACACACCTGCAATCATTCACGGCGGTCCGTTTGCAAACATTGCACACGGATGCAACTCGGTTCGCGCAACAAAGCTCGCGCTTAAACTCGCAGATTACTGCATCACCGAAGCAGGCTTCGGTGCTGACCTCGGTGCGGAGAAATTCCTCGACATCAAATGCCGCAAAGCAGGACTTGCACCTAGTGCTATTGTACTCGTTGCAACCGTTCGCGCTCTCAAATATAATGGCGGCGTTCCCAAGACCGAGCTTAAGGGCGAAAACCTCGCGGCTCTTGAAAAGGGAATAGTAAACCTTGAGGCACACATCGACAACCTCACCAAGTATGGCGTGCCGGTAGTTGTTGCACTCAACCGCTTCGATACCGACACCGATGCCGAGCTTGATTTTGTACGCAAGGCTTGCGAGGCTCGCGGTGCTACTCTTGCACTTTCCGAAGTGTTCGCAAAAGGCGGCGAGGGCGGCGTTGAGCTTGCAAATAAGGTCGTTGCCGCATGCGAAAAGGCTTCGAATTTCAAGGTACTCTATCCCGATGAAATGTCTATCAAGGATAAGATTGCCACAATCGCACGCGAGATATACGGTGCGGACAATGTGGTCTATGAGGCAGGTGCAGAGAAGCAGCTTCAGGAGATCCTTGCTCTTGACGAAAAATATGCAAAATTCCCCGTATGTATGGCGAAGACACAGTATTCGCTGTCTGATGATCCTGCTAAGCTTGGACGTCCGAAGGGATTCACGCTTACTGTACGCGAAGTAAGACTTTCGGCAGGCGCGGAGTTCATAGTTGCTCTTACGGGAACAATTCTTACCATGCCGGGACTTCCTAAGATGCCTGCGGCGTATAATATTGACGTCGATGATGACGGAAAAATCACAGGACTCTTTTAATGAAAATACTTGAAAAAGTAACTAACTGCGCCGATGAAACAGAACTCATCGGCGCAGAACTTGCTAAATATATTCTTGAAAATAACGAGAATTTTGTCGCGCTGTACGGCGATCTCGGGGCGGGAAAGACAGCATTCACTCGCGGATTTGCCGGCGTGATTGCGCCGTACGACGACGTATGTTCGCCGACCTACACAATCGTCAATGAATACGAGGGGACGGTACCGCTCTTTCATTTTGATATGTATCGTATAGAAGACGAGGATTCTCTCGACTCGATTGGGTTCTACGATTATTTCGGACGCGGTATAATAATAACCGAATGGAGCGAGAACATCCCGTTTGCTCTCCCGGAACGATATGTACGTGTGAATATTGAAAAGCTTGGAAGCGACAAGAGAAAAATAACCGCAGAGATTATTGGTGACTGATTATGTTGATATTGGCTATAGACACAAGCGCAAATACCGCTACATGCGCACTTGCACGTGACGGACGCATGCTTGCGCTTTATACGGAAAACGGACTGCTCACACACAGTGAGACCATGCTTCCGATGATTGAGAATATGCTTTCCAAGGCGGCGGTCAGTATTGATGATATTGATGCATTCGCAGTTTCAGAGGGACCCGGCTCCTTCACCGGCGTTCGTATCGGTGTATCACTGATAAAGGGACTTGCGTTTAACAGCAGCAAGCCGTGTGTCGGCGTTTCAACACTTGCGGCGCTTGCACGAAATCTCGACGGTCACAGCGGTTATATCGTGCCCGTTATGGATGCGCGCCGAAATCAGGTCTACACCGCTGTTTTTAAAGATGGAGAGCGTCTCACAAATGATATGCTCCTTCCGCTCGATGAGCTTAAATCACGCCTTTTTGATATGGGTGTTTCTGATATAACGCTTTGCGGCGACGGATACGATCTTGCGTGCGCATATTTTTTCGAAACCGATATTTCGGTGCGAGAGACTCCTGCGCTGCTCATACCACAAAATGCATTTTCCGTGGCACTTATCGCCGGAGAACTGATTAAATCAGGCGATATTAAGAACGACC
>JAZRAB010000149.1:0-5842 GCA_045634345.1 Candidatus Flemingiibacterium sp.
ATTTTTGTGGTGGGATTAATACATGCCGCCCATTCCGCCGCCTGCTGGCATCGGAGGTTCGGGCTCCTTGATGTCGGAAACAACAGCCTCGGTGGTGAGGACGGTTGCCGCAACGCTTGCCGCGTTCTGAAGTGCGGAACGAGTAACCTTGGTCGGGTCAACGATTCCTGCTTCCATCATATCAACATACTTTTCGTTGTATGCGTCGAAGCCGTATCCCTTCTTTCCGCTGGAGAGGATCTTATCAACGATGATAGAGCCTTCAAAGCCTGCGTTTTCTGCAATCTGACGTACCGGAGCTTCAAGAGACTTGAGAACGATTCTAACACCGGTCTTTTCATCGCCGTCAACTGTGTCGAGGAGTGCCTTGACATCATCAATTACGTTGAGGTAAGCGGTACCGCCGCCTGCAACGATACCCTCTTCAACAGCCGCCTTTGTAGCGTTGAGAGCATCCTCGATGCGGAGCTTCTTTTCCTTCATTTCGGTTTCGGTAGCAGCACCGACCTTGATAACGGCTACGCCGCCTGCGAGCTTTGCAAGTCTCTCGGTGAGCTTCTCGCGGTCGAAGTCGGAAGTGGTGGTTTCGATAGCGTTCTTGATCTGATTAACCCTTGCCTTGATATCCTCGCTGTTGCCTGCGCCGCCAACGATGATGGTGTTTTCCTTGTTGACCTTGATCTGTCTTGCGCGGCCGAGCTGGTGGATCTGAGTGTCCTTGAGCTCAAGACCGAGCTCGTCGGAGATAACCTCACCGCCGGTGAGTACAGCGATGTCGCGGAGCATTTCCTTGCGTCTGTCGCCGAAGCCTGGAGCCTTTACAGCGATGCAGACGAATGTGCCGCGGAGCTTGTTGAGAACGAGAGTGGTGAGAGCTTCACCCTCAACATCCTCTGCAATGATAAGGAGCTTCTTGCCGGACTGAACGATCTGTTCGAGAACGGGAAGGATCTCCTGGATGTTGCTGATCTTCTTTTCGGTGATAAGGATGAGTGCGTCGTCGATGACAGCCTCCATCTTATCTGTATCGGTTGCCATGTAGGGAGAAAGGTAACCGCGGTCAAACTGCATACCCTCAACTACCTCGCAGTAGGTTTCAGCAGACTTGGATTCCTCAACGGTGATAACGCCGTCTGCGGTAACCTTTTCCATAGCGTCAGCGATGAGATTGCCGATAACCTCGTCACCGGAGGAAACAGTACCAACGCGAGCGATATCGGCAGTACCCTTTACCTTTGCGGAGTTTGCGGTAAGACCTGCAACTGCCTTGTCAACTGCCTTCTGGATACCCTTGCGGATAACGATGGGGTTTGCACCGGCAGCTACGTTCTTCATACCCTCGTTGATGAATGCCTGAGCGAGAAGGGTAGCGGTGGTTGTACCGTCACCTGCTGCATCGTTAGTCTTGGTTGCAACTTCCTTAACGAGCTGTGCGCCCATGTTTTCAGCCGCATCCTCAAGCTCGATCTCCTTTGCGATGGTAACACCGTCGTTAGTGATGAGGGGAGCGCCGAACTTCTTGTCGAGCACTACGTTTCTGCCCTTGGGACCCATTGTGATCTTAACTGTGTTAGCGAGCTTGTCAACGCCTGCGAGCAGTGCGTTTCTTGCTTCGATTCCGTAAATGATATTCTTTGCCATTTCAAATTACCTCCAAGCTAATTATTCAACTACAGCGAGAATGTCGCTCTGGCGAACGATGATGTATTCATTGCCGTCGCACTTTACTTCGGTGCCTGCATACTTGCTGGTGATAACCTTTTCACCAACCTTAACGGTCATTACGACCTCCTTGCCGTCAACAAGTCCGCCGGGGCCGACTGCAACGACCTCTGCAACCTGCGGCTTTTCCTTTGCTGCGCCTGCGAGAATGATACCACTCTTTGTGGTCTCCTCAGCCTCTACCATTTTAACGACAACTCTGTCGCCAAGCGGTTTGATAGTCATGATAATTTCCTCCTGATATTTGAGCCGTCATAGACGTGCTTGATTTCGTATTTTTAGCACTCAAAGGCGCCGAGTGCTAACGTACGTTTATATTGTACACCCCGAAAACATAAAAATCAAGTGCTTTTTCCATAGTTTACACTTTAGTTACAACTTATTTCCACAATATATAATTATGACAAAATCTCTTATTTTACGATGTTTTTATCACGCGATGCTTTCGAGTGCTAACGGTGAATTTGTTCTTTACACAGCGGTACAAGCATACAATAAATAAAAACGATTATGGGAGTCTTTCTATGCTCACATCCTTTTTAGATTTTATCAACAGCTATATTTTCGGGCCGGGGCTGTGTGTAACTGTATTTTTGGGTGGAATATTCTTGCTTTTTTATCTTCGCCCATTCTTTATAACCAAGCCAAAAAGATTATTGTATGCATTAAAATCAAGCGGCGGCAATAGTGGCGTTTCGCCGCTTCGTGCAATGATAGTGGCACTTGCCGGAACGCTCGGTGTCGGTAACATTGCAGGTGTAGCCTCCGCTATTACTATCGGCGGCGCAGGGGCGGTGTTCTGGATGCTTGCGAGCGCAGTTGCGGCACTTCCGCTGAAGTATGCCGAAATAGTGCTCGCTGTACGCCACCGCAGGCGTGACAGTGTTGGCGCGCTTCACGGCGGAGCGTATTTTTACATTGCTGAGCGAGGTACACGTTTATCTAAATTTATGGCATCCTTTTTCGCGCTTCTTTGTGTCGGCGCTTCACTTGCCATGGGATGTGCGGTGCAGTCAAGCGCAATAGCTGTGAGTATACAGGATACGCTGTCTGTTCCTCCGCTCGCATGCGGAGCTTGCGTCGGTCTGCTTACATTTTTTGTAGCGTCCGGCGGACTTTCGCGCATTGCCTTGCTGACCGAAAAACTGATTCCGATTATGAGCGGCGTTTACATCATAATGTCACTATATATTATATGTACAAATTTTTCACTGCTCGGTGGTATCATGCGCGATATCGTAAGCGAGGCCTTTGACGTGCAGGCGATGGGCGGCGGCGTTATCGGATTCATAACAAGCCGCGCACTGCGTATCGGAGTGACGCGCGGAATTGTTTCAAATGAAGCCGGATGCGGTACGGCGCCCATTGCACACGCGAGTGCCGAAGTGAGTGCACCGGCGGCGCAAGGCGTTTTCGGTATTTTGGAAGTGTTTATAGATACGATAGTTCTTTGCACGCTGACCGCATTTGTAGTGCTTATTGCCGAGCGTCACGGAATATCACCGGTGTCGGACGGAATGCTTGGTGCATCGAACGCATTCTCGCAGTTCATTCCGTTTGCAAGCCCGATTTTGTGCATATCGGTGGCTGTGTTTGCCTTTTGCACTATCGTTTGTTGGTTTTATTACGGTACGGAGAGCTTACATTACATTGCTCCAAGCAAACGCGCCCGCACAATATATCTTTTTCTGTATTCACTCTGCGCCGCTCTCGGTGCTGTGACTTCAAACAGCATAGTATGGAGTCTTTCAGACCTTACTATCAGTGCAATGACAGCGGTAAATCTTACGGCTGTACTTTTGATGGCACATGAGGTTAAAAAAGATACAGATGAGTATTTCTATAAGATAAAATAAGAATAGGCTGTTTTTTTTCATAATTGTGTTGCAAAATGAAGAATAATATGGTATAATAGTAAAAATTAATTCTACGAACAGAAAGCGAAACACAAAATGAAAAAAACTTTTTTTCTCGCAGTTCTTGCCGGTATTTGTATCGGGCTTGGCGGAACCGTATTCCTCTCGGTTGACAACAAGGTTGTTGGCGCGGCGCTTTTCTCTCTCGGACTTCTTACCATCCTCGGCTTTGGGTTCAATCTTTTCACCGGTAAGGTAGGGTATGCATTTGGCAATAAGCCTTCGTACATATTTACTTTGGTGATGATTTGGCTCGGCAACTTTATCGGTACGGCACTTGTTGCGTTTATGATGCGTTATACCCGTATGTTTGGTGCGCTCTATGCAAAGGTTGCTCCGATAGTCGAAACAAAGCTTAACGACAATCTTTTAAGTATTCTTCTGCTTGCAATAGGATGCGGAATGTGCATGTTTATCGCGGTGGATCAGTACAAAAAGCGTTCCAGCACGGTCAGAGCACTGTTTGTTATATTCCCTGTGATGGTGTTTATCCTTTGCTCATTCGAGCATTGCGTGGCAAACATGTTTTATTTTGTACTTGCCGGAAGCTTTACATTCAAAACACTTACATATCTATTTATAATGACGGTTGGAAATTCAATAGGCGGACTCCTTATTCCGTTTGTGACAAAGTTTATTGTAAACGAAAAAGAAGACTAAAGCATTGACCGGTCGGTGCATAAATGCATCGACCGGTTAATTATCGGCTGCAAAAATAAATATACATGAATTATTATACACAATGTCTTCGGTAATTAATAATGTATATTAAAACAATTTGCATATAATATTTTTTGAAAAAACTCTTGACAAAAGGAAATAATTATGGTAAAATAAATCTACCTCTGCGAGAGGGTTCTTTTTTTGCGCAGATTTCGCCGCGAAGACTGCATGAAAAAACTGCCGTTTCGGGAGGGAGGTACGTGACAGTGCCGCTCGTCGCCATGTGTCGGCGATGCTGTCACAATTCTAACGTGCGTGGGATCCCCTCGCATAATCTAATCGGGAGGTGCCGAAATGAGAGTTAAAATCACACTGGCGTGCAGTGAATGCAAGCAGAGAAATTACGACACAAAGAAAAACAAGAAAAATGACCCCGACAGACTTGAAATGAACAAGTACTGCAAATTCTGCCGCAAGCATACCCTTCACAAGGAAACAAAGTAATTATACTGTTTAATACAGTAAATATTGATTGGAGGATCAACTATGGCGGAAATCGAAAAGACTGAAGCTGCTGCAGAGAAGAAGACGGAAAAGAAGCCTGTAAAGGACAAGCCGTCGATCTTCGCGCGTATTGCGAAATTCTTCCGCGATTACAGAGCAGAGCTTAAGAAGGTTACATGGTCATCCAAAGAGGATACCGTGAAAAACACAATCGTCGTAGCAGTAACGGTAGTTATCGCAGGTGTTGTTATAGGCTTACTTGATCTCGTATTCTCGAGCGGTCTCTCTGCACTTGGCAATCTTATAAATATATAAGAACGAATACGGAGAAGCTGTAATGAGTGATCTGTACGACGCAACCGGCGAGAAGAGATGGTATGTTGCGCATACCTACTCCGGCTACGAAAACAAGGTAAAGACGAACCTTGAAAAAATCGTCGAAAACCGCGGACTACAGGATGTCATCGTTGACATTCGCATCCCGGTTGAAACCTATATTGACAGCGAGACCCAAAAAGAGGTCGAGGAAAAGATATTCCCGAGCTATGTGCTTGTAAAAATGGTAATGACTGACGAAACATGGCATGTCGTCAGAAATATCAGCGGCGTTACAGGCTTTGTTGGCCCCGGATCCAAACCTACTCCGCTTACAGACGCTGAGGTTGCCTCAATGGGCATCGAATCGGCTGTACCGAAGGTCGTTGTCAACTATAATATTGATGATACCGTTGAAATCAAGGACGGTGCTCTTAAGGGTATGCGCGGCATACTTAAGGAGATCTCCGACGATAAGAAGAAGGTCACGGTGCTCGTCAATATGTTCGGAAGAGATACACCGTTCGAGCTCGATTCGGACGCGATAGCTCTTGTGAACGAATGAGGATATTCTCCTCAAACGTGGGAGGGAGAAAACCACTAAAAATCCTCCCGAAAATCTAAATAGGACGAAATAGTCCTGCTACCACAATAGGGAGGTGCATTTATCATGGCAAAGAAAATTATGGGTTACATCAAGCTGCAGCTGCCGGCAGGAAAGG